>DATBWJ010000049.1:0-24987 GCA_036514935.1 Xanthobacteraceae bacterium | reverse complement strand
CCTGTCTGTACAGCGACGGCGCCTGCGCCATGATCCTTGCCTCGGAGGAGCGGGCGCGGGAGATCACCGACAAGCCGATCTGGATCTCCGGGATAGCCACGTCGTCCTACGCCATTCACCGCGCGGAAGCCGGCAGTATCGGGCGGATGATGGGCACGCACATTGCCGCCGGGCGCGCCTACAAGATGGCGGGGGTCACCAAGCCGAGCGAGGAGATCGACCTCGCCCAGGTCCACGACCTGATCACCGGAACGGAAATCATGGCCTATGAGGAGCTGGGCCTGTGCGGGCTTGGCGAAGGGGGGCGGCTGGTCGAGGAAGGAATTGTTGCGCCGGACGGCAAGATCCCGGTCAATACCGATGGCGGCCGCATCGCCTGCGGCCACGTCGGCGGCGTTTCCGGCGCCTACGGGGCGTGCGAGATCGTGCGGCAATTGCGCGAGGAGGCCGGCGACCGCCAGGTGCGGATCCGCAACGGCAGAGGAGTGATGCAGTGCATCGAAGGCCACGCCTCGCTTTCGGCGGTGGCGGTGCTCGAACGCGGGTAGTAGGGAGGTCGCAATGAGCGCAGGCAAGCCGCAGCCACCACTCGAGCTTGCATATTCGGACTGGAAGCCGGCCTATCTCTACAGCCTCGGCGAGCTGTCGCCGTTCTTTCGCGAGGTGCGCGACAACCGGCGGCTTCTCGCCAGCAAGTGCCCGCGCTGCGCCAAGGTGTGGATGCCGCCGCGCGGCGACTGCCCGGACTGCTACGAGGAGAACGAGTGGGTGCCGATTTCAGGCGAGGGAACCGTGGTGTCGTGCTCCTACTGCTACTTCAAGGGCCATGGCATCGACCTCGTCGGCTATCTCGACCTGCCCTACGTCTACGCGCTCATCCATCTTGACGGCACCGACACCTACATCTCCCACGGCGTCAAGCCGCCGTCGCAGAAGATGGGCGAGGTCCGCAGCGGGACGAGGGTGAAGGTGGAGTTCAAGGACCACCGCAGGGGCACGCTCGGCGACTTCTACTTCGTCCCGCTCGGATAGGCCGGTGGGCGCCGCCGCGCCGAGGGCGGGCTCGGAGAGGACGGCGATCCGGAATTGTTCGACGGCGATCGCGAGGAGGGGCGTTGAATGCGGGAATACGTGCGCAACGGCCGGGTGATGACGGCCATCCTCGACGACAAGGCCGAGGCGCTGGGCGACAAGGTCTTCGTGCGCGATCGCACGAGCCGGCTGACCTATGGCGAGCTGAGCGTGGCCGCCAACCGCGTCGCCAACTTCCTCATCGGCGAACTCGGCGCGGGCAAGGACGACAAGATCGCGGTGATGCTCGACAACGGCGTGGACTTTTTCCGCGCCCAGTTCGGCATCGCCAAGTCCGGCGCCGTCATGGTGCCCATCAACGTGATGGCCAAGGGCAATCTGCTCTCGCACCTCTTCAACAACAGCGGCGCCCGCATCGCCATCGTCGAGGAACGCTTCTTGCCGGCCATTGACGCGGTTGCCACCGCGATCCCGACGCTCGAAACCCTCCTCGTGCGGCCGGCGGCGCCCGCGGCAAGGCCCGCAGCTCCCGCGCAGCGGACCTTCAAGGTCCTTGCGTTCGGCGACCTGTTCACCGGCTCGACGCGACAGCCTCCGCCGGCGCCCGCCTGGTGCGACCCGGTCGACATATTCTACACGTCGGGATCGACAGGCGTATCCAAGGGCGTCGTGCTCACCCACAACCATCACTACACGTTCGGTTTGACGATTGCGCGGTCCGCGCGCCTCGGCCCCGACGACGTCATGTACGTCTGTCTGCCCATGTACCATGGCATGAGCTCCTACATGTCGATCATGCCGATGCTTCTGTGCGGGGGATCGGTCGTCCTGGGCGGCTTGTTCAGCGCCAGCAAGTGGCTCGACGAAATCCGACAGTCAGGCGCGACGGTGACGTGGGCGGTCTACAGCATGGCGGCGATCCTGATGAAGCAGCCCGCGCGACCCGACGACGCCGACAATCCGCTGGCCGTGTATCTCTACACCGGCATGCCCGCCGACATAGTCGCCCCGTTGGAACGGCGCTTCGGCGTCAAGGCCATCGAGTTCTTCGGATCAACCGAATCGGCGGGGCTCGCCTACACGCCGTGGGACCAACGGCGGCCGGGCGCCATTGGCCGGATCAACCGCGAGTACTTCGAGGTCAAGGTCGTCGATGAGAACGACGAGGAAGTGCCGACCGGCGAAATCGGCGAGTGCGTCAGCCGCTGCAAATATCCTCATACCCAGATGAAAGAATACTACCGCATGCCCGAGGAGACGGCCAAGTTGTTCCGCAATTGCTGGCTCCACAGCGGCGACCTGTGTCGGGTCGACGCGGATGGCTGGATCTACTTCGTCGGACGCAGCAAGGATACCATCCGGCGGCGCGGCGAGAACATCTCCTGCTACGAGCTGGAGACGACCTTGTCCGGCCATCACGACGTCGCCGAGTGCGCTGCGGTTGCGGTGCCCTCCGAGGTCGGCGAGGACGAGGTGAAGGTGTTCATCGCGGCGCGCGACGGGGCCTCGCTCGATCTTCTCGATGTCCTGAGGTTTTGCGAGGACAAGATGCCGAAATTCATGGTCCCGCGCTATCTCGAAGTGCTGCCCGAGATCCCCAAGCTGCCCAATCACAAGATCGACAAGGTCACGCTGACGAGGCAGGGCCTGAACGCGCAAACCTGGGATGCGGAGCGCGGAGCCTTCCTGGAGCAGGTTTTAGGCGCAGGCGCAACGGCGCAGCGCGCCGGTCCAGCGCACGAGCATTAAGCGGGGTTGGTCGGCGGTCGCAGCCTTCCGATTCAACGAGGAGAGCGAGCATGCAGCCGCGGTCTTTCACGGACATCCGCTATGACGCCAAGGACGGGGTGGCGAGGATCGTCATCGACCGGCCGCACGCCTACAACGCGTTCACGACGAGGACGGTGGAGGAGCTGGTGACGGCGTTCGAGCACGCCGAACGCGACGCCAGTGTCGGAGTCATCGTGCTCACCGGCGCCGGCGACAAGGCGTTCTGCGCCGGCGGTGACGTCAAGGAGGCCGCCGGCAGCGGCGGCTACGACCGCGAGATGGATTATTGGCACAGTCGGCTTCACCATTGCATGCGCAGCGTCTCCAAGCCGACCATCGCCGCCGTCAACGGCTATGCCATCGGGGGCGGGCACATCCTGCATCTCCTGTGCGACCTGACCATCGCCTGCGAGGAGGCGAAGTTCGGCCAGGCCGGCCCGCGCGTCGGCAGCTTCGACGCCGGCTTCGGCGCGGCCTACCTGGCCCGCGCGGTGGGAGAAAAGAAGGCGCGCGAAATCTGGTTTCTTTGCCGCCAGTATTCGGCGCGCGAGGCGCTCGAAATGGGCCTCGTCAACAAGGTCGTGCCGCGCCAACAACTCGACAAGGAAGTGGATGAGTGGTGCCGCGAAATCCTGGCCAAGAGTCCATTCGCGCTGAAATACCTCAAGAAGGCGTTGAATGCCGACACCGATCACCAGTGGGGATTCGAAGAGATGGCGCAGAGCGCGGTCCGCCTCTATTGGGCGAGCGAAGAGGCGCAGGAGGCCAAGGAGGCGTTCGCGCACAAGCGCGCCCCCGACTTCTCGCGCTTTCGCAGATAGCGCGCAGGGCCGCGTGCGGCGCCGCGCCGGCTAGCTGATGGCGGCGACCTCGCTGAACATGTGACGCAACCACTGGTGCGCGGGATCGGCGTCCAAGCGCGGGTGCCATACCTGAATGTAGCGAAACTCCGCCAGCTCGATCGGCGGCTCCAGCATCGTGGTCTGCGAGATTTTTTGCAGACGGCAGGCAAGCCGCTTGGGAACCGTCAGGATCATGTCGGATTGCTCGATGGCCCAGGCGGCCGACGCGAAATACGGAATCCTGAGTTGCACGCGGCGTTCGATCCCCTTGTCCTCGAGCATTTTGTCGAGCACGCCCTGCCGCTGGTGCGCCAGCGCCACCAGGGCGTGCGGATAGGCGAGATAGCGTTCGAGCGTGAGCGGCGCCGTTCCGAGCGGGTGGCGGCGGCGCACGAGACACATGAAGCAATCGCGAAAGAGCACCTGGGTGCGAAACTCGCGCGGCGCGCTATTCGCCCACAGGGCGAGATCGAGCGCGTTCCCCTCCAGCCGCCGGAACACGCTGTCATCCCAGGGGTGGATTTCGAGCGCGACGTGCGGCGCCGCCTTCGTCACCCGCGCCACCAGGTCCGGGAACAGCACGCTCGCCGCGAAATCGGTGGCCGCAATGCGGAAGCTGTCGGTCGCGGTGGCGGGGTCGAAATGATCGCCGCGCAAGAGGTGACTGAGGTGCGGCAGCACATGATCGAGCTCCGCCTGAAGCTGCCGCGCGCGATGGGTGGGCTCATAGCCGTGACCGGTGCGCACCAATAATTCGTCACCGAATATGTCCTGCAAGCGATCCAAGGCACGGCTCATCGCCGGCTGGCTCAGGAACATCCGCTCGGCGGCACGGGTGATGCTGCGTTCCTCGATCAGCGCCTGCAGCGCGGCCAACAGCCCGAGATCCATGTGACGCAGATGCGCGTACCGCATGATGACGATTATACGAATGCATTTGAATTATGGCCAGCCGCTCTCCAAGATCGCAGCGTGGTGCCGCAGCGGCGGCGGAGCGGTGCAGCGGGCGCAGGCGCAAGGAGCCGCGAACAGACCGGCGCGTCAGATCGTGACCCGATTGCGGGCCTAAACGTCGCGCGGCATCGCAGTGGCTGCCTCGCGCAGGGGGCCGCCTTGCAGGACTTGATCCCTCCGCCATGAGCGGTCGGGACGCCGAGGGAGACATGCCCAACATCCCGTTTCCGTTCCCCGTTCGACGCCTGCCATACGACCACCGCAAGGGCGCCGACATCTGGCCCGACGGCGCCCGCATGGCGGTGCTGATCTATACCTGTCCCGAGGAATGGGAGTGGAACCGCCTGGAGCCGATGGGTCCGAAAGGCCCGTTCGTGCTGGCGGGCGAGAAGGTGCCTTCGCTGAGCACCTGCTCGGCCGTCCAGTTCGGATACGAGGTGGGGCTCAGGCGCCTGCGCGATATCCTCAAGCAGCACGACCTCAAGATCACCCTGGGCACGACCGGCAACGCAGCGGAGCGGCACCCCGAAATCATCGCCGAGCTCTCAGGACTCGGCCATGACGTTGCCGCCCACGGCTACAGCGAGGGCACGCCGCCGACCTGCTTGAGCCGGGACGAGCAGCGCGAGGACATTCGCAAGACGGTCGCGGCGATCGAGAAAGTGACCGGGCGGCGCCCGCGCGGCTGGTGGAGCCCGGCCGCCCTGTGCAACACCGACACGATCGAGCTTCTGGCCGAGGCCGGCCTGCTCTACCACGGCGACCTGCAGGACGACGAACTGCCCTACTTCATCGACGTGAACGGCAGGACGCTGATCGAGATCCCTTACAACATGGTGGGCAACGTCAACGACTACGACATTTTCCTCAACCATCGGCGCTCGATCGGCGAGAACCTCGGCTATATGACGGCGGCGTTTGATGCCTATTATGAGGCGGCCGGCGTCACCCCGCTCTACATGATCTGGGGGACCCATCCGTATGTCAGCGGCCGTGCCGACGCCGCCTATGTGTTCTCAAAATTTCTGGACTACGTGCAGCGCCGCCGCGACGTGTGGCTGCCGACCTACACGCAGCTCGCCGAGTGGTGGCAGGGCCGCTTCGGCGGCTTGGCCAAGGCCTAGCTTTGCTTGCACGCTTCGGCGCGCAAGCGCGCAGCGCGAAGCCGGACGTGCGATCGCGCGGGATTGACGGGCTGGAAGGACAGGCGATGGCGGTTGGCTTGCCGAGGACCTTGGCGGAAGGGCTCTATCGTCGCATGCGGCTGATCCGCCGCTTCGAGGAGGAGGTCGCGGCTCTCGTCGATGCGAACGAGATCGCCGGCGTCTGCCACGAGTATGTCGGGCAGGAAGCGGTGGCGGCGGGAGTGTGCGCGGCGCTACGCGTCGACGACGTCATCACCAGCACCCATCGCGGCCACGGCCATGTCATCGCCAAGGGGGGCGAGGTCCGCTACATGCTCGCCGAACTGCTCGGCCGCGTCACCGGCTACAACCGCGGCCGCGGCGGTTCCATGCACATCGCCGATATCAGCCTCGGCATTTTCGGCGCCAACGGCATTGTCGGGGCGGGCGCGCCGATGGCTTGCGGGGCAGCCTACCGCTTCAAGCTCGCCGGCGATCGGCGCGTCGCCGTCTCGTTCTTCGGGGACGGCGCCGTCAACCAGGGCGTGCTGCACGAGGCGCTCAATCTGGCGGCGATCTGGGACTTGCCGGTCGTGTTCGTGTGCGAGAACAACCTCTATGCGATCACGACTGCGCTGCGCGCGGTCAGCAAGCTGGAGCCGCATCAGCGCGCCGCCGCCTACGGCATGCCGGGGCTGGCGGTGGACGGGATGGACGTCGAGGCCGTCTATCTCGCTGCGGCCGCGGCGGTGGAGCGGGCGCGCCAAGGCGGTGGGCCGACCTTCGTCGAGTGCAAGACCTATCGCTATGTCGGACACTACACCGCCGAGCGTTTCATGAAGCTAAGCTACCGCAGCGAGGATGAGATCGCCGCGTGGCGCCAGCGTGACGCGATCGAGACCTGGGGGCGCCGGCTCATCGAGGCCGGACTGTGGAACGGCGAGGATCTTGCGGCCGCCGATCAGGCCGTCGAGCAGGAGATCGCGCAAGCCATCGCCTTCGCCCGCGCAAGCCCGTGGCCGGAGTCGGCAAGCGCGCTCGACTACATGTACAGCCGGACCTATGCGGGCACGCCGGCCTGGGGCGCGGAGTGATGCGGGCGCTTCGCTACCTTCAGGCCATGAACGAGGCTTACCAGCAGGAGATGGCGCGCGACCCCGCCATCATCATCGTAGGCGAGGATATCCGCTCCGGAATCCGGGGTGAGACGCGCGGGCTGCTGGAGGCGTTCGGACCCGAACGGGTGATCGATACGCCGATCTCGGAAGCCGGCTTCGTCGGCTTTGCGACCGGGGCGGCGATGGCCGGGCTGCGGCCGATCGTTCAATTCCAGGTCGCCTCGCTTGTCTACGTCGCCTTCGATCAGTTGGTGAACCAGGCCGCCAAGCTGCCGCTGATGCTGGGCGGACAGGTTCGGCTGCCGATCACCTATACGCTCATGGTGGCCGGCTCGCGCGGCGGCCTGGCCGGCCAGCATTCGGACAACCCCTACCCCTACCTGCTGCACGCCGGGTTCAAGGTCGTCTGCCCGTCAACGCCGCGCGAGGCGAAGGGCCTGCTCGTCAGCGCCATCCGGGAGGATGATCCCGTCGTCTTTCTCGCGCCGGCGCTGGTGTTGGCCCAGCGCGGCGAGGTGCCCGAGGAGGCCTATGAGGTGCCCTTGGGGGTAGGCGAGGTCAAGCGGGCCGGCACCGACGTCACCGTCGTTGCGGTCGGCCACCTCGTCGGCGAGGCGCTTGCGGTCGCCGACGAGCTTGCGCGCGAGGGGATCAGCGTCCACGTGTGGGACCCGCGCACGCTCTTGCCGCTTGACCGCGACGGGCTGTGCGCGGCCGCGCGCCGGACCGGACGGGTGGTCATCTACGACGACTCCAACCGGACCTGCGGTTTTGCTGCCGAGATCAGCGCGACCCTGGCCGAGCGCGCGTTCGCCGATCTTCGCGCGCCGGTGAAGCGGGTGACCCGCGCCGACGTTCCCTTGCCCTACAGCGCGCCTCTCGAAAAAGCCGTGGTGCCGTCGCCCGACCAACTCGCGCGCGCCATCAGGGCGGTTCTGGCCCATAGCGGATAAGCCGATGCACGAGGTGAAGATCCCGAAGCTGGGCAGTTCCACCATTGATGTCGATCTGAAGAAGTGGCTGATCGCGGTCGGCGAGACCGTCACCCCCGAGCGGATCGTCGCGGAGGTCGAATCGGAGAAGACCGTCGTTGAGATCACGGCCGGGGTGGCGGGGACGGTGGTGGAAATCCTCGTCCCGGAAGGCGAGGTTACCGCCGTCGGCGCTGCGATCTGCCGCATCGATGAGCAGCGCTGAGAGGCGGCTTTTTGTCGGCGGACGCCCTGCCCGCCTCGACGACCCCCACGCTCACCGGCGGCTTCAAATCCTCACCGGCGACGGTGGAGGCCGTTGGCAAACGCGGTCTCGGCAAATACGCCTCTGAGCCATTGGTGCGCCAGATCGCTGTCGAGCCGGGGGTGCCAGACCTGAATGTAACGGAACTCGGTGATCTCGATCGGCGGCTTGAGCATCCTGGTCCGTGAGATGGTGACGAGACGCTCGGCGAGGCCTCTCGGCACGGTGAGGATCATGTCGGAGCGCTCGATGATCCACGCGGCCGAGGCGAAGTAGGGGCTCCTGAGCTGCACCCGACGTTGCAGCCCCTTCTCCTCCAGGACCCGGTCGACCACGCCCTGCCGCTGATGGGCGAGCGTCACCAGGGCGTGCGGATAGGCGAGATAGCGTTCCAAGGTGAGCGGCTTGTGGCCAAGATCGTGGTCCTTGCGGACCAGGCACATGAAACGATCTTCGAACAGCACCTGCGTCCTCAGTTCGCTGGGCGCAGCGTTGACCCACAGCGCCAGGTCCAAGGCGTTGGTCTCAAGCCGCCTGAACACCGTTTCATCCCACGCCACGATCTCGAGGGCGACGCGCGGGGCAAGCTTCGTCATCCTCGCTACGACCTCCGGGAACAGGACGCTGGCCGCGTAATCGGTGGCGGCGATCCGGAACGTGTCGGTGGCGCGCGCCGGATCGAAGCTGCTGCCGCGCAGCAGGCCGTTCAGGCGGGGCAGCAGCCGGTCGAGCTCGGCGTACAGATGCAGCGCGCGGTGGGTCGGCTCGTATCCCTGTCTGGTGCGCACCAGGAGCTCGTCGCCGAAAATCTCGCGCAGGCGATTGAAGGCCCGGCTCATCGCCGGCTGGCTCAGCCGCATGCGCTCGGCTGCATGGGTGACGTTGCGCTCCTCGATCAAGGCTTGCAGCGCCACCAGCAGGCTCAGGTCGATACCGCGAATATGCGCGTGAGACATGTGCTCGATTATAAGAATGCATTGGCTTTATGACCAGCCGATGTTCCAGTATTCCGCCAAGGACTGCCGTGGCTGGCCACGACATCCGAATTCGACGGCGGGCCGGTCGCGCGCAAGCGGCCGACGAGTGCGGTCAATGACGGCTGCAGGTGCCGCCAGGGGGACGCCAAATGGCCGAAATACTCATCGATATGGGCGGGACGTTCACCGACGGCGTGCTGATCGGCAATGAGGGAACCGTCACGGTTGCCAAGTCCGAGACCGATCCCGCCGACGCCGCCGACAGCATCCTGCGCTGCATCGCCGGCCTTGCCCAGGAGGTGCAAGTCTCGCATCAAGAGCTGTTGGCCGATACCTCGACGATCCTGATCGGAACGACGCTCGCCACCAACTGCATCCTGGAGGACAAGGGCGCGAAGTGCTGTTTGATTCACACCAAGGGCTTTCGCGACGTGTTCGAATTGGGCCGCACGATACCCAAGACCGAGATCTATAACCTGAAGCTGCTCCCGCCCAAGGTGTTCATTCCGCGCTATCTGCGGTTCGGCGTGGAAGAGCGCATGCAGTTCGACGGCAAGGTCATAACGCCCCTGAACGAAAAGGACGTGCTCAAGGCCGCGCGGATGGCCAAGCAGCACGGCGTCGAGGTTCCCATCATCTGCTTCCTGCATTCCTACATCAACCCCGAGCACGAGGAGCGGGCGGCGGAGATCATCAAGAAGGAATTCCCGGACGTGGTGGTGTCCTCGCGGATCGTGCGGCGCTGGATCGAATATGATCGCGCGAGCACCGCCACGCTTGCAGCCTACGTCAAGCCGCTGTTGAGCCGGTTCGCCAACGTCTTGGAGGATCGGCTGAAGCGGGCGAATTTCCGCGGCACCCTGTTGTTCAGCACCGGGCTCGGCAGCGTGGCGCGCACCGATCTCTGCCTTGAGAACCCCGGCCATCTCATCGGGTCCGGCCTTGCCATGGGCGCACTCATGGGCCGGTTCCTTGCGCGCACGGCCGGGTTCAAGGATGTCGTCACCTGCGACATCGGGGGAACCAGCGTCGACATCGGCGTGCTCAAGGATCAGACCATCTCGACGACGACCGAGTCGGTGATCGGCGATCAGCGCAACGCGCTCGAGACCATGGACATTCCGAGCATCGGCGCCGGCGGGGGGGCAATCGCCTGGATCGACAAGACCGGCGTCCTGCGCGTCGGACCGGCGAGCGCTGGCGCCGATCCCGGTCCCGCCTGCTACGGCAAGGGCGGCAAGTCGCCGACGCTGACCGACGCCAACGTCGTCCTCGGCTACATCCCGCCCGATTACTTCCTCGGCGGCGCCATCCTGCTCGATCCGCAGTTGGCCAGGAAGGCCGTCGATCGCGCCATCGCCAAGCCGCTCGCCACCGACTGGGTGGAGGCCGCCCACGCGGTCTCCTCGCTCGCCGAAGCGCTGATGGCCGAGCGGATCTTCATGACCATCGTCGAGAAGGGATACGATCCGCGCGATTTCGTGTTCATCGCAGCGGGCGGCGCCGGCCCGGTCCACGCCATCGCCATCAGCACGCGGCTCGGCATCAGGTCGGTCTACATTCCCAAGCACGCGGCGGTGTTTTCCGCCTTCGGCGGCGCGACCGCAGACTACGGCCACGTGCTCAACCGCTTCTATTACAAGCGGGACGACCAGGCGGACGTCAAGGAGTTGATCCGGTCGTATCGCGCTCTCGACGAGGAAGCCGTCGATATCCTCAAGCGGCAGGGCGTCGAACCCAAGCGCATGGCGTTGGTCCGCGGTGCCGAGATGCGCTATTTCGGCCAGCTGCGGGACATCGATATCGCGCTGCCCGAAACGCCGACCGACGCGAAGTTCACGGACGCGTCGTTCCGGCAGTTGGTGGCGAAATTCCACGAGCGACACGGCGAGCTTTACGGCTGGAGCAACCCCCACCTGCCGGCGACCATCGCCCTGCTCAAGGTGCGCGCCATCGGCAAGCGGCGCCCGTTCAAGAGCGGCGAGCAGCCCTTCACGCGCACGGACGCCTCGGACGCTTTTAAGCGCAAGCGCCAGGTCTATTTCAAGTCGGGCGGGGGCTTCGTCGAGACGGCGTGCTACGACGGCAACCGGCTCAGGCACGGCAACGTGATTTCCGGGCCGGCGATCATCGAGGAGAAGCGGACCACGATCGTCGTGCCCGCGGACTGGCAGGTCGTCGTCGACCGCCACGAGAACTACCTGGCAACGTTGCAGTGATGCCGGCAGGCGAGGCGTTGCCGGCCTCGCAACGGCAGAAGGGGCAAGATCATGGATGCGCCTAGGACAGCCGATGTCGATCCCTTGACGCTCGCCGTCATCGAAGCGCGGCTGAACGCCATGAACGAGGAGCTGGGGACCAGGCTGTTTCGCCAATGCTTCTCGGTGCCCACCTCGCACATCCGCGATCTGGGCGTGGTCCTGTTCGACAAGGACGAGCGCACGCTCACCATCGGCAACTTCATGCCGGTGCATACCGGCGGCAGCCATGTCTCGCTCAAGGGCATGCTGGACTACATCGGGCGCGAGAACATCCACGCCGACGATTTCATCGTCGGCAACGACCCGTTCATCGTGCGCTTCGGCCATCTGGCCGACTGGTCGTTCCTGCGGCCGATCTTCTTCGAGGGCGAGCTCATCTTCTATCACTTCGCGCGCACGCACCAATATGACAGCGGCGGCGCCTATCCGGGCTGCTATTTCCCGCGCAGCTACGATTGCCACGGCGAGGGCCTGATCATTCCTCCGATCAAGCTGATCGAGCGCGGGCAGATCGACGAGAAGGCCTACTCGGTGATCCTGCGCAACCTGCGCGGATCCGAGCTGGTGCGCGCCGACAACATGCTGATGTACGGCTCGATGAAGAAGATCGAGGAGCGGATCCTCGAATTGATCAGGCGCTACGGCAAGGCCACCGTCATGGCGGTGTGCGACGAGCTGATCGTGCGCGCCGAGAAGCGCGTGCGCGAGTTGATCGCGACCTGGCCGGCCGGCACCTACCACGCGGAACGGGCGGCCGACTGGGACGGCACGACCGACCGGCCGGTGTGGGTGCGCCTCGCGCTGACCGTCAAGCCGAAGGAAGGGCGGCTGATCTTCGATTTCACCGAGAGCGATCCGCAGGCCGACTTCATCAACGTTCCCCACGGCCAGGTGTGGTCGTCGGTGGCCGCCAGCCTGTTGTGGTCGATGCCGCCCGGCATCCCGCGCAACCAGGGATTCTTCAACTGCCTCGACGTCATCACCAAGGAGGGTACCGTGCTCAGCCCGGTCTACCCGGCGACGAGCGCGAGCCAGGCAGTCACTTTGGGCGGGGAGATCACCGAGTGCGTCATGCTGGCCATGAGCCAGGTCGCGCCCAGGGAGACGCCCGCGACCTGGGGGCGACACTCAAACACGCTTTATGCCGGCAAGCGGCGCGACCGCATCGACCCGCGCACCGGCTCGATCTCCGAGTACACGGCGCACACCTTCCATGCCTGTCCGTCGAGCGGGGCGGCCTACGGCTATGACGGCGTCGACGGCAGCGGATCGAGTTCGCTCGGCGGGGCCTGCGTGCGCGCCCCGGTCGAGGTCGAGGAGTGGTACATCCCCTATCGCTGGCTGGCCTACGAATTCAGGACCGACAGCGCCGGTGCCGGAACGTGGCGCGGCGGTCTCGGGACCCATGTCGAGACGCTGAACGTCTATGACCGCGCCGTCTGGCAGCCGCTCGATTGCCTGACCATGTCGGGCAATGCCGACGGCGAGAGGTTCGGCTCGGTCGGCCTGTTGGGCGGGCGCGGCGGATTGAAGACCAAGCTCAAGGTCATCCGGCGCGGCAAGGCGATACACTACCGCACTTTCGACCTGATGTATCTGCAGCCCGGCGACATGTTCGTGCAGGATTCCGGCGGCGGCGGCGGCATTGGCGATCCGTGCGATCGCGAGGTGGACAAGGTGCGATTGGACGTCCTGAACGGATATGTCTCGATCAAGGCTGCTCGCGACGTCTACGGCGTCGCGCTCGACCCCAGGACGCTCGCGGTCAAGGAAGCTGAAACCAAGCGCCTGCGCGCCAAACTCAAGCGCAAAACCCCTGCGGCGCGCGAACCCGCCGCCAAGCCGGCGAGCGCGGCGAGGGCGGCGAAGGCGAGGAAGACGACGAGCAAGCGATAGCGGGCGCCGCCGGCGCCCCTCAGGCGCCGAGGACGCGCACGCGATCGGCTTCTTGCACTCTGATCGAGCGCCTGCGCTCGATGTGCTTCATCACGACGTCCCAGATCGGCGGTCCTTCGGTGCCTTCATTCACGCTCGCCCAGCCGGCGACGACGTAGTCCTTGTCGGCTTCGACCGCGCTGCGGGAGCGCAGCAGGCGAAGATCGGAAATGCGCGCGCCGGCCGGCCTGCGGATGTCGATCGTGTAGGTGAGGCCGCCGACCCGCACCATGTCGCCGCCCTGCTGGTAATAGGGATCCGGATTGAACAGATTGTCCGCGACGTCTTCGAGAACTTCCTTGAGGCGCGCGCCCTTCATCGTCGTGCGATAGGCCGCCGGATAGGTGATTGCGGTCGCATTGTAGATGTCCTCGCGCGTGATGTCCTGGCCGGGCAACAGCGAATTTCCCCAGCGGAACCCCGGCGACAAGACGATCTCGGCGTCGCGTTCGGCCAGCAGCGCTTCGCAGATGAGATCGTCGAGGGTGCCGTTGAAGTTGCCGCGGCGGTAGAGCAGCGTCTCCGTGCGTCCAATCACCTCGCGCAACATCGCTTCGTGCGGCGCACGAATGGCGCGAATTTTCGCCGCCATTTCCGCATCGGGGGCGATGACGTCGGAAAACACCGGAATAAGCTTGAAACGGTAATCCTTCACCTCGCCATCGCGCACATCAAGGTCGAGGCGCGAGACGAACTTGCCGGCGCTGCCGGAGGCGACGAGCAGCGTCTTGCCGACCTTGACAACCTCGGGCAGCGCGTCGTGGCTGTGTGCGGTCAAGATGACGTCGATGCCGCTCACGCGGGAGGCGAGCTTGCGATCCGTGTCAAAGCCGTTGTGCGACAACAGCACGACGAGCGCCGCGCCGGCCTTGCGCGCCTTGTCGACATTGGCGCGAATGTCGTCCTCGCGGATGCCGAACGACCAGGTGGGTATCAGCCAGCGCGGGTTGGCGATCGGCGTGTAGGGGAAAGCCTGGCCGATCACCGCGATCTTGATCCCGCCGCGCTCGAACATCGCCATCGGCTCGAAAGCGGGCTCGTTCCATTCCGTATCGCGCACGTTCTGGGCGAGAAACGGAAAACCGAGCTTTGCGGCGATCTGCTTGACCCGCTCGGCGCCAAGCGTGAACTCCCAATGGCCGGTCATGGCGTCCGGCTTGAGCAGGGCCATGCAATCGACGACGTCCTGGCCCTTGTTCACCAACGACGTGTAGCTGTTTGTCCAGGTGTCGCCGCCGTCAAGAAAAACGACCCGCTCGCCGCGCTCGGCGCGGATCGCCTTTAGAATGGTGGCGATGCGGTCACAGCCACCGAGCCGCCCGTAGCTCTTGGCGAGCGCCGTAAAATTCTCGGGGGTGAGCGCATAGGCCGCCGGCGAATCCGCCGGGATATTGTAGTGTTTGAGAAAATCCTGGCCGGTCAGATGCGGCACCAGGCCGCGCGCCTCGCCGACGCCGATGTTGACCGAAGGCTCGCGGAACAACACCGGCAGAAGCTGGGCGTGCAGGTCGGTTATATGCACCAGCGTGACATTGCCGAGCGGCCGGAACGAGAGCAGTTCGGCCTGGCTGAGCCGCTGCTGGGCGAAGGCGCGACTCCAGTCTCCGCCGCCAATCAGCGCCGCCGTCGCGGCGGCGATTTGAACGAGGTCGCGCCGTGAAATCATTACATGCCCCGAGCAGCTTGCTTCGTTCGCGGCGGCACCGCGGCCCGCGCATCACCAGGAGAGGCCCGCGCTCAGCCGACGGTGATGGACTCCTGGCCCACGATCTTGGAGCCGTCGTCGTCGACCCAGGTGAGCACCACCGGACCGCTTTCCTGCGCCCGGAATTTGAACTGGATGTACGGATTGGGTGATATGGCAGGCTCGAAATCGGCGGAAAAGACCTCCTTGCCGTTCACCGTGCAGGTCAGCTTGTTGAGAATCTTGCGCGGGATGGCGTTTCCGGAGGCATCCTTGCGCTGGCCGGTTTCCATGACATGCTGCACGAGGGCCTTCACCTCGACCAGCTCGCCCGCTTTCGCCTGCTTCTTGTCGAGCTTGATGCGCGGCTTGACTTCGACCATCTGAAATCTCCCTGGCGCGGGACCGGTCGGGCGCGGTATCAGCCGCCGCAACCGCCGATCGTGACCTTCACCTGCTTGGTGGTGGTGAAAAACGAGCCGTCGTTCATCTTGGCGACGGCGATGACGTTCTGCGTCTGCGCCAGGCGGATGCGCGTGCCGGCCTCGGCAACGCCGCTCGCTGGCGAGAAATGGAAGGTCACCACGCCCGGACGCGGATTGCCGTCGGCCACGATCAGCACGTCCGTCACATGGGACTGCGCCGTCATCGGGCTTTCGACCGCAACAGTCATCGGCACCGTATTGCCGTTCTCGGCGATCTCGGGCAGGTCGAGCTTGATGCGCCCCGCGGCCGGCGTCTTGCCGCCCGTGAACTTGGCGACCGCCTCGTCCCAGCCGTTGCCCGCAGCGAAGGCGGACCGCGCCCACGGAAGGGCCGCGGCTGCGAGCGCCCCTGTGCCGATCGCCAGAGCCTGCCGCCGATTGAACGTCGACGTCATAAAGTTCTCCTCTCCGCAGGATGCGATTTGGCAAACGGCTGGTGGCGCCGCTTCGAGGCCAGGCCCAATCGGTCGCGAGCGTTTCCTGTGCCGCCTACGTTGATCGCAGGACATATTCATTTCTCCGTAACTGTTAGATTATTGTAGCGCATTTTGCAATCGGATTCGCGCGGCGGCCGCCACAATTTTGTCGTACCGCTCCAAACTTCTCTTTCCATGCAAAAAAACGCATGCAATCTTGCTGCGCACGGGGCGGAGCCGACAAGAGCCCGCGTCTGCCGAGCGAACACGGGGAGGATCATTCCGTGCAGTCGAGACGAAGCCTGTTGGCGGCCGTCATCTTGGCCGTTATTGCATCGCCGAGCGTGCTCGCACAGGACAGCGAGACCGAGAGGGGGATCGAGAAGTACCGGCAGATGCTCAAGGAGGATCCTTGGAGCAATCCTGGGCTGCTCGATGCCGATCGCGGCGAAGCTTTGTGGAAGACTGCCCGGGGACCGAACAACGTCTCATTGGAGCAGTGCGATCTCGGCAAGGGGCCGGGCAGGCTGGACGGGGCCTTTGCCGAGCTGCCGCGCTATTTCGCGGACGCGGACCGCGTCATGGATGTCGAGACGCGCCTGCTGTGGTGCCTGGAGAAACTGCAAGGCTTCCGTCGTGCCGACCTCGTGAAAAAGCCGCATCCGGGCGGCGGCCAGCCGGTGAAGGAGCTCGGCGCGCTCGCAACCTATGTCGCCAGCAAGTCGAGCGGACTCAAATACGCCGCCAAGCTCGACCATCCCAAGGAGAAGGAAGCGGTCGCGCTCGGCGAGACGGTGTTTCACCGGCGCTCCGGACCGTTTGATTTTTCCTGCTCCACCTGTCACGCCGAGCCCGGCAAGCGCATTCGGCTGCAGGGGCTTCCCTTCCTCGCCGACCCCAAGGAGGCCAGCAAGGTCATCGGCGAATGGCCGGCCTATCGCGTCTCCACGACGCACGTCATGACGATGCAGCACCGGCTCTACGACTGCTATTGGCAGATGCGCATGCCGGAGCTCGAGATCGGATCCGACGTCAGCGTGGCATTGATCGTCTATCTCACCAAGAAGGCAGAGGGCGGAGAGATTTCCGCCCCCGGCCTCAAGCGCTAGTCGGAGGGCACGCCATGCAGAAAATCCTCCTCGCCATCCTCCTCGCGGGCGTTGGCGCGTCGGCGGCTGCCGCGCAGGAAAAAGTCAAGGTCGACCCCGCGCGGGTCGATGCCGCGGTCAAGGCGGCGTTCCCGACCGCGCCTGCCGACTGGCAGCCGCGCCTCGTCCCCGACGAAACGATGCGGCTGTGCTCGGCCCACAACAACAGCCCGCCGGCGGCGATTTCGGAACAGATACAGGCGCGCGAGAAAGCGCGCATCGAATATCCCGCCGATGGCAAGCTCGTTGGCGACTGGAAGGCAGGAGAAAAGCTTGCCCAGTCGGGTTACGGCCTGCGGTTCACCGACTATCCGCCGCGGGGCGCCAACGGCGGCAATTGCTACGCCTGCCACCAGGTCAGCCCGCAGGAGGTGAGCTACGGAACGATCGGGCCGAGCCTCGTGCAGTACGGCAAGCTGCGCAAGTTCGGCGAGGCCGACGCCAAAGCGGTCTACGAAAGAATCTACAGCCCCCATGCGACGTTCCCGTGCTCGAACATGCCGCGCTTCGGGGTGAACAAGGTGCTGACCATCGACCAGATCAAGGATCTCGTGGCCCTGCTGATGAGCCCCGACAGTCCGGTCAACAAATAAGCGGCGGCGAGCGCACGCCCTGCAGATTTTCGTGGCGGAGGATTTCATGCTCACAAACAGGCGGGAAGTGATCGGCGCCCTGGCGGTCTCGGGCGCCGTGGTCGCGGCCGGGCAAAACGCGCGCGCCAATCCGGTGCCACTCGATCTCGGCGCGCTCAAGAAGGACACCGACATCGCCTGCGTCTACCATTGCGATTTCGGCGACCCGCAGCGCTTCTCGCAGATGCTGCAGAACATGCTCAACCACTATTCGGCCTACGAGTTCGACACTTTCAAGCTCAAGCTCGTGGTGGTCGCCCACGGGGCCGGCATCAAGTTCTTTCTCGCAGACCTGTCCGGCACGCCGTGGGAGATGGAGACGATCAATCCCGAGATTTACCAGCGCTTCGCCGGCCTCGCGAAGTACGGCGCGGAAGCCTACCTCTGCAACATCACCTACAAGCGGCTGAACATCGATCCGCGCAAGACCAGAACCGACGCCTTCCTCAAATTCGTCCCGTCCGGGGTGGCGACGGTGGGCGAGCTTCAGGCCAAGGGCTTCGGATATCTCAAGGTCGGCTGAGCCGCCGGCGCGCCGAGTCGGCGATCACCTGTTCGTCGGGCGGACGTCGCGTGGGCTGCGACAGCGCGCGAGCCTGCCAACAGGCCGTGCGCGGGCGTTGGCATAAGGCGCGGTAAAGGTCCCGGAAAACCCGATCGCGGTCGCGAATACCCGCTGGCGAGGAGGGCCGCCGGGGTCGCTGCCGGGCCGCAATCATTGATTAAACACATTCAATTTGTGCTATATTATTCCAGCGTCGAATCCTTCAAGAGAACCTGGGCATGCGCACGCTAGGGTTGCTGATTGTGTTGGCGATGGCGTCCGCGGCCCCCGCGGCGACGGCGGGCGAACTCGTGATGTTTCGGCGTGCGGGGTGTCCCTGGTGCCAGGCGTGGGACCGCGAGGTCGCCTACGCCAAGACGGCATTGGGGCGGGAGCTGCCGCTGCGCATGGCGGGGCTCGATGGCGAAAGCCCGGATATCGTGCTCAAGGCGCCGGTTCGCTATTCGCCGACGTTCGTCCTTGTCGAGGACGGGCGCGAGATCGCGCGCATCGAGGGCTATCCCGGAGCGGATTTCTTCTGGGGACTGCTGGAAAACGCTGCGCGCCGACTGCGAGCGCCGCCGGATAGCCTGGCGGCGGCCATCGCTGCACCCCGCTGCTGCGAGGCCGGTCCATGAGTCCATCAACCTCGGCGGAGCTCCGCGATTCCAAACTCGACATGGACATGATGATCGCCAGCGCACGGGAGGCCAGCGAATTTCTGAAAGCCCTCTCGCACGAGGCGCGGCTGGTGATTCTATGCCTGCTGGTCGAGGGCGAAAAATCGGTGACCGAGATCGAACAGATCATCAGCCTTCGCCAACCGGCGGTCTCCCAGCAACTCGCGCGCCTGCGCGCTGACGGCCTGGTTGAGACGCGGCGGGAAGGCAAGAACATCTTTTATTCGGTGGCGCGCCCGGAAGTGCGCCACGTCATCGGCGCGCTGCATGAGGCGTTTTGTCATCCGGATCGACCCGCTGCGCCAGCGCAACAGCGCGGCGAGTCGCGCTAACGCTGCGGCGCGTTCGCACGCCGACAGGGGGTCGACTGCAAACGCCCATCGGCTCAACCACTCGAGACGGCCATGCCGCGCGACGAGACCCTCACGCAACTCCTTCGCAGGCACATCGGGCAGCTTGCGGGAGACATCGGCGAGCGCAACGTCTTCACGCCGCACACGCTCCAGCGCGCCGCGACCTATATCGAAGGCGAATGGAGCAAGATGGGCTACGCCGTTGAACGGCTCGAGTATGACGTGTCTGGCACGCGCTGCGCCAACCTCGCCGCCGAGTGCCCCGGGCGCGCGCGGGCGCGCGAGATCGTGTTGCTTGGTGCCCATTACGACACGGTAGTCGGCAGCCCGGGCGCCAACGACAATGCCAGCGGCGTTGCGGCCTTGCTGGAAATATCCCGCCTGTTCCAGGCCAGCCAACCGCGCCTGAGCGTTCGTTTTGTCGCCTTCGTCAATGAGGAGCCGCCGTTCTTCACGACCGGCGAGCAGGGGAGCATGGTTTGCGCCCGGGCGGCCCGCAGTCGCGGCGACGATATCCGCCTCATGGCGTCGCTCGAAACCCTGGGGTGCTACAGCGACGCGCCCGGCAGTCAGAGCTACCCGCCGCTGTTTCGATTCTTCTACCCCGATCGCGGCAACTTCCTGGGCGTCGTGTCGGATTTCCGCTCATGGGCGGCGATGCGGCGGCTGGCCGCCGCATTTCGCGCCAACTCCGACTTCCCGGTGCAGACCGCCTCGACATTCCGGTTCGTTCCCGGCGCCTCCTGGAGCGACCACCGTTCGTTCTGGCAGCAGGGCTACCGCGCCGTGATGATCACCGACACGGCGCTTTACCGTTATCGCCACTACCACGCAGCGAGCGATACGCCCGACAAGGTCTGCTATCCCGAACTCGCGCGCGTGACGCGCGGGCTGTTCGAAGCGTTTGCCGCTCTCGCCCGCGAGGGTGTGGGCTGAGCTTCCCCCACCCCGCCGCCGACTCCCCGCCCGTCTGCGTCGGCGGCATCACCGGCGCCCGCTGTCGTCGAGCCGGCCTTCGTCCTGGCGCTGCGGGCAGACGTCATTATCTGCGCAGCCGCTCGCACGGCAGTCCGCGCACGCCGTCCACTGGGCCTTCAGAACACCGCGATTGCTCCCGCGACGAATTCATCGACCAGGCGCGGGACATAGGCCAGACGATCGGCAGTGATTTCCTCGATGCGCTTGCGCAGCGCGGCCGCCGGCGCGCCATCGCGGGTGGCCAGTTTGATTTGCACCAGCGCGGGCGAGGTCACCGGCGTCCCGATCTTGCTGACCAGCAAGCAATCCGCCTGGGCGATGGCCGGGATGTCATCGACGAGCGCCTGCGCTATGCGCTGCGCCACCACGTTGTAGATCTTGCCGACGTGGGTCACCGGGTTCTTGCCCGCGGCTGCTTCGAGACTGACCGGCCGACACGGGGTAATCAGCCCGTTCACTCTGTTCCCCCGCCCGACCTGACCGTCGTCGCCGGCCTCGGCAGAAGTCCCGGTGACGGTGAGGTAGATGCTGCCAGTTGCCACGTCATCCGCCGCGTTGACGGCCACCTCCGGCGACTGGAACCCATGCTCGACCGCCTGCCGGCGCGCAAGTTCCGCGATCGCGGCCTTCTCCTTGAGGTAGTCGTCGGTGTCGCGGAGGTGGCGTCCGATCATGGCGCAGGCAACGATGATCTCAACGTCGCCGCCGCAGCGGATGGCCATGACCTTCACGTCCTCGCCCCAGCTCGGGCGCTGCCGGTGCCGGTCCCGCCCGTTGATGGACTTTTCGATCGCGAGGACGAGCCGCTCGAGGGCCGTGAGCGGCGCATGCCCGACGCCGACCGAGGTGTCGTTGGCGAGCGCGGCCTGGTATTGCCGGCGGCGCGAGAACAGCGTCTGCAAGTCCTGCGAGCCGGGCTGGATCAGGACGTGGACGCGCACGTGCCGTTCCGCATCCAAGGCATGCAGGTTGGCAGCAAGCCACGCCCGCGCGCTCTCGATGGCGATGTCGGCGACCGGCACACACTCGCTGCCGACATTGGAAATCGCCCGCCCGGCGAGATAGATGTTGATCGGGGCCACAATTGTGCCGCCGCCAAAGGCAGCGGCGGCGCGTCCGCCCGACAGCAGCGCCTTGTCGACGTTGTGATGGAGAATGTCGCCGAAGCGCCGCCGATATTCCCGGCAAAGTTCGCGTGAGAGCGCTTCGGCGAGCGCATCGCAGATCGTGTCGGGATGGCCCAACCCCTTGCGCTCGACGACCTCCACGCGGTCATCGGCGGTCTCGATGGCGGAAATGACGACGCGATCCATGGCGACACCATGTTGTCGAAATCACGCGTCTCTAGCGCGAGGCGCCTCGGAGTCGAGCCGTTCGGCGTCATTGCGAGGCGGGCTTTGCCCGCCGAAGCAATCACACACCAAGAGGGGATCGCCACGCCCCTGCGGGGGCTAGCGATGACGGCGACTGCACCGCCGGCGCATCGCCGCGCCGCGCCCGGCTGGCGCTCGCCGTGTCCTGGACCAATTGATCTCGATTTCCGTGCCTCGCCCAGCGATGCTCAACGGTAATTGACGGTGATGTTCGCAACCTTGCCGCCAAAATGCCGGTCGACGAATCCCAGGAAGGCGGACAGCATCTGCCACTCGCGCTCGGTCGGCTGGGCGCGGATTTTGGCGGTCACAGCCTCGGATTGCCCGCGCTCCAGGTTCACGCTTCCGCGGTAGGCCTTGTGCTTCCATTTGACGCTGTTGCGTGTCTTGCGTCCCGCGCGAAAGAACGTGCCGCGGCCCTTCTCGCGGATGTCCGCCTCCTTGGCCACGAGGTCGTCGTAGAGCCGCATGCGACTGCGCGGCACGATCTCAATGACTTTCATGCGCGGTCCCCCATAAATCGCCTGCTACCGGCGCCTTGCGGCAGCGACGGCCCCCGTCAAGGCGGCCAGGAAGCGCTTCCTCGACCCCCACGTGCGCATTGTTGATAGCTGGTCGCGCGCTGCTCCCTGGCTCTTGCCGTCCGCACGAAAGGACGGCATCACATTCTATCGACAGGTCGCCTTTCGGCGCACGCCCGCGTTGCAACCATCTCCGCGCGCGGGCTCTGGAACATCGTCAGCTCCCAGTCGGCGCGGCCCTCGTCGAAGCGCAGAATATAGAGATTGCCGTCGTCACCCTTGACCTTGAAGTAGCGATAGTCGGGTCCGTACCATTGGTCGAGATTTTCGATGATTTCGATGCCGCGGCCACCGAGATGAAGTCGGCTCGGCATGTCAACGCCACGATCGCCGGGATGACTTTCGACTTGTACCAGCATGGCCGCGCATTCTGGTTCCAACTAAGGCGCCTGCCAGCTAGCTCTAACGAACAGATCGATACGTTGATCTTGGTCAATAAACACAGCGCATAGTCACTCGCCCGGCGGGAACGTCCGGAAGATCGAAAAAACGGCGAAGAATGGATGGTTGAAGAGCGGGTTCTGGTCCTGTGCTATGCGCCCCTTGATCGCGATGTTGACGACGCTCGGCGTGACGGTTTTCACCAGCGGGGCGAGCGTGGGGACGCTCGCGGGCGGGCCAACGCGCACGACCGGCGTATCAGGCGGTGCGATGTGGGCGAAAAGCGGCGCCGTCACCACCAGGAGCACGGCGCACGGCCAACAAGGAACGCCTCGCGCATCTCCCGCCGAAATCCCCGCATCATGGCTTGCATCCGGGTTGCGCCTGGCCGCGCAACCCGGATGGCTGATCGCGCAACTGGCCGCCGCAAAGGGCTTCAGGCGGCCTTTACCTCGATCTTCTTCTCGGGCTTCTGCGCCTCGGGCTTCTTGGGCAGCGTCACCGTCAGCACGCCCTTCCTGAAGCTCGCTTCGATCTTGTTGGCGTCGACGTCCTCGGGGATGCGGAAGCAGCGTTCGAAGGCGCCGAACTGGCGTTCGTGGAGATAGTAGTCCTTCTTCTTCTCCTCCTTCTCTTCCTGCTTCTCGCCCTTGATCGTCAGGCTGCCGTTGACGACCTTGACCTCGATGTTCTTCTCATCGAGGCCCGGCACCTCGGCCGTGACCTCGTAGGCCTTGTCGGTCTCGGCGACGTCGACGGCAGGCGCCGCCCAGGTCACCTCGCGCCGCCAGGACGGCTCCATCTCGAACAGCGAGGGGCGGAACGGCGTACCCCCAAACAGCCGGTCGAAATCGTCGAACAGGCGGTCGATCTCGCGGCGCAGGCTCCCGAACGGAAGCCGGGGCTGCAGGGCGGACGTGCGCTCGGCCTTTTCCTCAGTTTTTACAGGCATCTTGGTGGCAGCTTCGGCCATGGTCAGGTCCTCCTCTCGAATTGGAATACCCGTCACGCTAAAGCGGGTGAAAATGAATTAGGTTGACGCAGGTGAATATCAAGCGGGCGCGGCGATCAGCCGCCCTGCGCGCGCGCGCGCGCGGCGGCCGTGCGCTGGGCAACGCGGTCGAGCACCGCGATCATGTCCTCGACCTCCGCGCGCTCGAATCCCTGCGTCACGAACACGATCTTGCTGCGGCGATCCGCATCCGGCCAGCGCTCGAGCCACGACAGCGTGTGCAGCAGTTGCTGCGCGCCCTGGATCACCGCCGGCCGCTCCGGCTCCTCGGCGACGTGGATGATGCCCTTCACCCGCAAGAGGTTGGGGCCGAGGTTCTTTTGCAGCGCGTCGAGCAGGTAGCGCAGGGCTTCGCGCGGGATCGGCTCATCGCGCATGAAGCAGAACGAGGCGATGTCGCGCTCGTGCAGGCCGTGCAGGCCGTGCTGGCCGGCGTGATCCGAATGCGCGTGATGGTCGTGATCATGATCGGCATGCGCGGCGCCGGCCTCGTAGGCGGCCGCATTCAGCCAGGCCCTGGCATCGGCTCCCGGATCAGTGGGATCGAGGCCGGGCGTGCGCAGGATGGCGCCGACATCGAGGGCGGGATCGTCGATGCGCGCGATGCGCGCCGCCGGATTGAGGTGGGCCAGGCGCGCCCTCAGCGCCGCTTCCGTCATCTTGGCCGCGTGCGCGTCCACGAGGTCGAGCTTGGTGAGCAGGATGTGATCGGCGAGCGCCACCTGGCGCACCGATTCGACGTGGCGATCGAGCGTGTCGGGAGCGTTCACCGCATCGACGACGGCCACCACCGCCCCGATGCGGTAGAGCCCGGCGAGCGTTGGATCGGACAGGAAGGCCTGGATCACCGGCGTGGGATCGGCAAGGCCCGACGTCTCGATCACGACATGGTCGAACGGCGGGATCTCGCCGGCCTCGCGCGCGTAATAGAGCCGGTTCAACGTGGCCACCAGGTCGCCGAACACGGTGCAGCACAGGCAGCCGTTCTCCAGCACCATGATGGTGTCGTCGCTCGTGGCGGCGAGCGCGTGGTCGAGGCTGATTTCCCCGAATTCGTTGATCACGACGGCCGTGCGCGCCATGGCGGGATCGCGCAGCGCGCGATTGAGCAGCGTCGTCTTGCCGCTGCCCAGGAAGCCGGTGAGGATGGTGACGGGGGTGTGGGGCAAGCGCTGCTCCAGCCGCCAAACTCTCAATTGTCATGGCCGGGCCCGTCCCGGCCATCTCGCTTATGTAGGCACCGTGCGTCCCTAAGCGAGATGCCCGGGCCAAGCCCCATGTGCGCTAACTTAGAGCGTGTTTCGATCAGATTGAACCATGACGATTCATGTTCAACATTTCCATTGTCATGCCCCGCGAAAGCGGGGCATCCAGTAACTCCTGGAGAATCTTGTGTTTACTGGATCGCCCGCCTTCGCGGGCGATGACATGGGAGAGAACTTGGCAGGCGAGCACTGATTCAATCTGATCG
>DATBWJ010000048.1:0-2771 GCA_036514935.1 Xanthobacteraceae bacterium | reverse complement strand
CCCAAAGCCTGCCCCGTACCAGAGGGCCGGCCGCAAATGGCCGGCTCTCGCAATTTTTGTAGCAGAATTAGAGCCTATCGGCTACGTCCGTTGACGTGGACGCCTTTGGGATTACCCTTGGTATCGAACACGACCTCGACGCCAGCACCCTCCAAAGCCTGCTGAATAGCAAGCGTAGCCCGGATCGCGCCTTGCGCGATCCGGGGCGTGCGTTCCCGGATGGCACTGCGCGCCATCCGGGCTACGGCGCTCTCACGGCGCCGGCGGCGGCAATGGGCCGCGATGATCCCGCCAAATCGCCGCGCGGCCTTCACTTTTGGCTAACCAGGCCGCGCTAACGTTTGGCCCATGGTGGAGGACCAGGTTGACGGCCCAGCGGGTCGCGCCGAGCGGCCGCCGGGCGATCGGTGCTCGCCCCGCGATGAGCGGCGGCGAGCTGCGCGCGCGCGCATCCTGAAAACCGGCAAAATCGTGCTGAGCGAGAAGGCCCCAAAAATCGAGTGCACCGTGCGCAACCTGTCCGAGGGCGGGGCCTGCCTGCAGGTGTCGACGACCTACGGCATCCCCAGCCATTTCGACGTCATCCTCGACGGCGTGCGCCGCCACTGCCGGGTGGCGTGGGCGACCGACACCCGCCTCGGCGTGGCGTTCGAATAAGGCGCGCTTCCCCCGACCGTAGCCCGGATCGCGTCTCGCGCGATCCGGGGAAAGCATCCAATCCCGGATGTCGCTGCGCGCCGTCCGGGCTACGGCGCTGCCCGCGGCGCCGGCACGGCGCAACGCGCCGATCCGGGTGCCCGCAATGACACCCGCGCGCTTGCGATGACAAGGAGGAAACGGCGTCATGGCGAGGCGCCGGAACGGCGCGCACGCACCCGGTGCGCCGGCAAATGTTATTTGCCTTGCCGGCACGCCAGCGCTCAACTTGGCGCCATCAAGGGGAGGATACCATGCGCGTCTTCGTGCCCATGCTCGTGGCCGCCGCGCTCCTCGGCGCGCCCGTGCCAGAAGCGGTCCTGGCCCAGGACTTTCCCGCAAAACCCGTCACCATCGTCAACCCGTTGAGCGCGGGCGCCGGCGTCGACGTCATCACCCGCCTCTACGCCGAGGCGGCGAGCCGCACCATCGGCCAGCGCGTCCTGGTCGAAAACCGCACCGGCAGCGGCGGCATTGTCGGCGCGATGGCGGTCAAGGAGGCGCGGCCCGACGGCCACACGCTGTTCCTCGCCCACGTCGGCACCCACGCCACGCTGCAAGCGATGCAGCCTTTGCCCTACGACCCGGTCAGGGATTTCGAGCCGGTGACGCAGCTCTTCTACTTCCCGACCTTTCTGGTCGTGCCGGCCGCAAGCCCGGCGCGCACGGCCGCCGACGTGATCGCGCTCGCCAAGAGCAGGCCCGGCGGGGTGCGGCTTGCCTCGCAAGGGGTGGGCTCCGGCACCCACATTCTGGGGGCGATCTGGGCCGACCTCGCCAAGGCGCCGATCGAGCACGTGCCCTATCGCGGCAGCGGACAACTGATGCCCGACCTCCTCGCCGGCCGCGTCGATCTCAGCTTCATCAGCTACCTGACCATCCGCGCGCTGGTGCAGGAAGGCAAGCTGCGCATTCTCGCCGTCGCCTCCACCGCGCGCTGGCGCGGGCTGCCCGAAGTGCCGACCATGGCGGAGGCGGGATTTCCCGGCGTCGACCAGGACACCTGGTTCGGGCTAGCCGCGCCCGCCGGCACGCCGGCGCCGGTGATCGCAAAGCTCTTCGCCGAGTTCGTCAAAGCCTCCGCCGATCCTGCGCTGAACAAGCGCGCAGCCGACGACGGCATCCACATCGCCGTCAGCAAGAGCCCGCAGGAGTTCGGCGCGCTGTGGGCGTCGGAGACGCAGCGCTGGGGCAAGGTGGTCAAGGCGCTCGGCATCAAGGCCGAGTGACGAACCACGCGCCAGGGCGAACCAGCGCACGCGCGGCGCTGAGCGGTAACGCGCGCGCGCAGCGCACCTGAGCAGCGGCCGGCCTCGCCCTCCTTGCATGCACGTCCGATCGTGCTGACCGCCGCGGCGTCCGTCCGCGCGGCGTTGGCATTGTCGTGCCTCGCCGTTGGTTAACCGGCGGCGAACCCGACCGCAGAAATCCCGGCCATCCATCACACGCGCTTTTCACGCCGGCCATGCAAACGTGCGCGCGCGCGCCGCTCCGTTCGCTGCACCGCCGACGCGTTGCTGCGCGCCCCGAGCGAGCCGAGGGCCGCGCGTTGCCCGCCGACAGGAAGCGATGGCCGATCTGTTGACCGCAACCGTCCGAGCGCCGGCGCGGCCCCGCGTCGAGGTGCCGGCGCGCGGTCTTGTCGATCTCGCCGACGTTCCGCTCGCGCTATGGCAGGACCTTGCCGAACGCGCGCTCGCGCCCAACGCCTACTATCACCCGGCCTGGGCGCGCGCGGTCGCCGCGCATGCGCGCGGGCGCACCGGCGCCAAGGCGCTGCTGGCCTGGAGCGCCGACGGCACCCGCCTGACCGGGCTGTTGCCGGTGGTGCCGGCCGCGCGCGTCCTGCACGTGCCGCTGCCGCTCCTCATCGCCTGGCAGGCCTATGGCCGTCTCGGCACCCCGCTCATCGACCGCGAGGCGGCCGAGGAGGCGGTGGCGGGCCTGCTCGAGGCGGCGGCTGTGGGCGGCGCGCGCGCGCTGTTCGTGCCCGACATGGCCGCGAGCGCGGAGTTGGCCGGCGTTCACCGCGCGCTGGCGCGGCGCGGCATGCGCGTGCTGCGCCGCCACGAGCG
>DATBWJ010000047.1:0-2088 GCA_036514935.1 Xanthobacteraceae bacterium | reverse complement strand
GGGTGATCACTTCGTCATCACCGGGCCGGCGCGAAGCGGCGAGTCCCGGTGATCCCGATTGAATAGGCAAGGCGATGCCCGCTCTATCGAGATTGCCGGGACAAGCCCGGCAATGACGAGCTGATCATCCGGAAACAGTATGACCCCTCACGACTCGATCTGAAGGCATCCCGCCTTAGCGCAACAGCTCGCGCGCGATCAGCATGCGGTGCACCTCGGAGGGGCCCTCGCCGATGCGCTTGATGCGCAGCTCGCGGTACCAGCGCTCGAGTGGGAGTTCCTTGGCCACGCCGAGCCCGCCGAAAATCTGGATGCAGCGGTCGACCACGCGGCCGGCGGTCTCGGTCGCGGCGAGCTTGGCGACCGAGGCCTCGATCTTGATGTCGCGGCCGAGGTCGCCGTGCCAGGCGGCCTGCCAAGTCAACAGGCGCGCCGCGCGCAGCTCGACCTCGGAATCGGCGAGCATCCACTGGATCGCCTGCTTCTCCGCCAACTTGGAGCGGAACACCTCGCGTTCCTTGGCATAGGCGGCGGCCATGTCGAGCGCCTGCTGCGCCACGCCGATGCAGCCGGCGGCATAGGGCACGCGCGAATGCACCAGCCACTGGCCGGCCAGCGCGAAGCCTTCACCCTCCTCGCCGAGCCGGTTCTCGACCGGGATCTCGGCGTCGTTGAAGACCACTTCGCACGGCGAATAGGAGCGGATCACCGCGATGGGCTTCATCGTCATGCCGGGCGCGGCCTTGTCCACGATGAAGGCGGTAATCCCGCTGCGCCCGGCCTCGCCGGTGCGCGCGAACAGCACGCCCCAGTCGGCCTGCGCCGCGCCGCTGACCCACATTTTCGCGCCGTTGACCACGTAGCGGTCGCCCCGGCGCACCGCGCGCGTCCTGATGGCGCGCGCCGGGTCGGAGCCGCCGCTTGCCTCCGAGATCGCCACGAACGCGCGCTTGGCGCTGTCGATGCCGGGCACGCCGTAGCGCTCGATCTGCTCGCTTGTGCCGGCGAAGATGATGTTGGGCGGGTCGACGCCGAAGGCGTCGCAGGCCGGGAAATAGAGCCCCATCCGGCATTTCGACGCGTCCTCGGCGACGATCGCCTGCCCCAGCAGGTTGAGGCCGGCCCCGCCGTATTCGGCGGGCGATTCCACGCACCACAGGCCGAGCCGGCGCGCCTCCTGCTGGAGCGGCGCGAGCCGCTCGGGCGGCAGCGCGACGGCGTCGGGGTCGATGCCCTGCTCGGCCGGGCGCACCTTTTCGGCCATGAACGCGCGCACGGTCTCGCGCAACAGGCGAAGGTCCTCGGGCAGCTCCCAGCTCGAACCGGCGTCGTGCATATCAACTCTCCACCCGGAAGCGCGGCAGCGTCAGTCCGTCGTCCTCCTCGAAGGCGAGCATCACCGCCTTGTCGATGGCGAGGCCGTCGGGATTGACGATGTTGGTGAATAGGCGCGGGCCTTCCGCGAGTTCCACCAGCGCCACGTTGTAGGGCAGGCGGTCGGTGAAGCGCTCGTCGAAGGCGTGGTGGTAGACGACCCAGCTCACGATGTGCCCGCGGCCGCTCGCGCGCTGCCAGTGCGTGTTTTCGCTCAGGCACGCCGGGCACGCCGCGCTCGGCGGCAGCCGCGCGTGGCCGCACTCGCCGCAGCGCTGGAAGACGAGATGACCCTGCTTGAGGGCGTCCCAGAAGGGCGCGTTGAGCGCGGTGAGGGTGGGGGCGGGCAGCGTCATTGTGCGAGGATCAAGGTGGCGTGGGTGTGCATGATGCCGCCCTGGTTGGAGACGATGGCCGTGCGCGCGCCGCGGACCTGGTTGACCGAGGTCCCGCGCATCTGCCGCACCGCCTCGATGATGAGCTGCATGCCCGGCATGCCGGTCTCCGAGAGGAGCCCGCCGCTGGTGTTGAGCGGCCACCGGCCGCCAAGCGCGAGACCGCCCTCGGCGGCGAGCCGACCCGCTTCGCCGCGGCGGCAGAAGCCGTAGTCCTCCAGCGTCATCAGCGGCACGATGGTGTAGCAGTCGTAGAGCTGTGCCACGTCGATGTCGGCGGGACCGACGCCGGCCATGGCGAAGGCGGTCGCGGCGGCCG
>DATBWJ010000046.1:0-2022 GCA_036514935.1 Xanthobacteraceae bacterium | reverse complement strand
GGGTGATCACTTCGTCATCACCGGGCCGGCGCGAAGCGGCGAGTCCCGGTGATCCCGATTGAATAGGCAAGGCGATGCCCGCTCTATCGAGATTGCCGGGACAAGCCCGGCAATGACGAGCTGATCATCCGGAAACAGTATAATACTGCCAATCTCATGCGCCGGGAACCCGGCATTGACGGCCACCGTCAGATCATGGAGCCAGATCTTGACCTCCTTGTCGCCTGAGCGGACGTGAACATGGGCCGGCTCGTTCCGCTCATTCGAAAAGAAGAAGGCGCGGTACGATCCCCAGCGCAGAACAGTCGGCACGCTGCGCTCCTACAGCGGCAAATTGTCGTGCTTGCGCGCCGGCATCTCGACGTGCTTGTGGCGCAGCATCGCCAGCGCGCGCGCGATCCGGCGGCGCGTGGCGTGCGGCATGATCACCTCGTCGATATAGCCGCGCTCGGCGGCGATGAACGGCGAGAGAAAGCGCTCCTCGTATTCGCGCGTGCGCTGGGCGATCTTGTCGGGGTCGCCGAGGTCGGCGCGGAAGATGATCTCGACGGCGCCCTTGGCCCCCATCACCGCGATCTGGGCGGTCGGCCAGGCGTAGTTGACGTCGCCGCCGATGTGCTTTGAGGCCATCACGTCGTAGGCGCCGCCAAAGGCCTTGCGCGTGATGACGGTGACGAGCGGCACGCTCGCCTGCGAATAGGCGAACAGGAGTTTTGCACCGTGCTTGATCAGCCCGCCATATTCCTGGTCGGTGCCGGGCAGGAAGCCGGGCACGTCGACGAAGGTGACGATGGGAATGCCGAAGGCGTCGCAGAAGCGCACGAAGCGCGCGGCCTTGCGCGAGGCGTCACTGTCGAGGACGCCGGCGAGCACCATGGGCTGGTTGGCCACGAAGCCGACGGTGCGTCCGGCCAGGCGACCGAAGCCGGTCACGATGTTGCGGGCAAAACTTTCCGAAAGCTCGAAGAAGTCGCCCTCGTCCGCCACCTTGAGGATTAGCTCTTTGATATTATAGGGCTTGTTGGGGTTGTCGGGCACGAGCGTGTCGAGCGAAGGCTCGCCGCGCTCGATGTCGTCGTGGGAGGGCCATTCCGGCACGCCGGCCTCGTTGTTGGCGGGCAGGAAGTCGATCAGCCGGCGCATCTGGAGCAGGCACTCGGCGTCGTTCTCGTAGGCGCCGTCGGCGATCGAGGATTTGCTGGCGTGCACCGAGGCGCCGCCCAGCTCCTCCGCCGTCACCACCTCGTTGGTCACCGTCTTCACCACGTCCGGCCCGGTAACGAACATGTAGCTCGTGCCCTTCACCATGAAGATGAAGTCGGTCATGGCCGGCGAGTAGACGTCGCCGCCCGCGCATGGCCCCATGATGACCGAAATCTGCGGGATCACGCCCGAGGCGATGACGTTGCGCTTGAACACCTCGCCGTAGCCGCCAAGCGCGGCCACGCCCTCCTGGATGCGCGCGCCGCCGGCGTCGAACAGGCCAATGATGGGGGCGCGCGCCTTCATCGCCATGTCCTGGATTTTCACGATCTTCTGGGCGTGCGTCTCCGACAGCGAGCCGCCGAACACGGTAAAATCCTTGGCGAACACGAACACCGTGCGGCCGTTGACCGTGCCCCAGCCGGTGACCACGCCGTCGCCCGGGATTTTGGGCTGGCGGTCCATGCCGAATTCGGTGGTGCGGTGCTCGACGAACATGTCGAACTCTTCGAACGAGTCCTTGTCCATCAGCAGGTCGATGCGCTCGCGCGCGGTGAGCTTGCCGCGCTTGTGCTGGGCCTCGATGCGCGCCTTGCCACCGCCGAGCCGGGCATGGGCGCGCCGCTGTTCGAGCTTTTCCAGAATGTGCTTCATGGTCCCGTCCGCCAGAATCCGGTCGCGGTTGGATAGCACGGAAGGCGCGCGGACGCCTCACATTGGCTCATGCCGGCACGGGTTGGCCACCGTTTACGGCTGGCCTCACCGCGGCGTGCCGCCGGTGCGCGCGAGGAACGCCAGAACCTGCGCGATCGCCTGGAA
>DATBWJ010000045.1:0-3583 GCA_036514935.1 Xanthobacteraceae bacterium | reverse complement strand
TGGAAACGCCGCGCCATCTATGCCGCGATCGGCATGGTGTGGGTCATTGCCGCGATCGCGGGCGGTGTTACGGGCTTGATCGAGGCGTTCGGACCTCCGCCGCTTGGGCGCGATCTCGAAATGTCGGCGCTGGTGCTCGATCGCAACGGCAAGCTGCTCAGGGCCTATCTCACCAGCGAAGGCCGCTGGCGGCTTCCGGCGACGCCCGATCAGATTGATCCGCATTACCTCGAGGCGCTCTTCGCCTATGAGGACAAGCGCTTCTACCGGCATCGGGGCGTCGATCCGCTGGCCTTCCTGCGCGCCGCCTTCCAGCTCGTCACCCATGGCCGCATCGTCTCGGGCGGCTCCACCCTCACCATGCAGGTCGCGCGCCTGCTCGAGCCGCGTCAGCATCGATCTTTCGACGCCAAGATCAGGCAAGCGGTCCGCGCCGTGCAGCTCGAATGGGCGCTCGGCAAGGACGAGATTCTCGGGCTCTATCTCACGCTCGCGCCGTATGGCGGCAATCTCGAAGGTGTGCGGGCGGCATCCCTCGCCTATTTCGGCAAGGAGCCGCGCCGTCTCACGCTCGGCGAAGCGGCGCTGCTCGTCGCGTTGCCCCAGTCGCCGGAATACCGCAGGCCGGACCGCTACCCCGAAGCGGCGAAGCGCGCGCGCGACCGCGTGCTCGACCGCATCGCGGGCCACGGCCTGTTCAGCGACGCCGAGATCGCGCACGCCAAGGAAGAGAAGGTGCCGACCGCGCGCCAGCCCATGCCGCTCATCGCGCCCCATGCCGCCGACCAGGCGCATACCGGCGCCCCCAACGAACACGAACTCAAGCTGACCATCGATGCCGGCCTACAGAAGACCCTGGAGAGCCTTGCGCGCGACCGGGCGCAAACGCTCGGCCCGGACATGTCGGTGGCGATGGTGGTGGTCGACAACGCCACCGGCGAGGTTCTGGCGCGGGTCGCCTCGCCCGATTATTTCGACGAACGGCGCGCCGGACAGGTCGATCTGACGCAAGCCGTGCGTTCGCCGGGCTCGGCGCTGAAGCCGTTCATCTATGGGCTCGGCTTCGAGGACGGGCTGATCCACCCGGAGAGTCTCATCGAGGATAAGCCGATCCGCTATGCCGGCTATCAGCCGGAGAATTTCGACCTCACCTTCCAGGGCACCGTCACGGTGCGCCGCGCCCTGCAATTGTCGCTGAACGTGCCGGCCGTCGCCGTGCTCGACGAGGTGGGTCCGAGCCGCCTCATCGCGCGCCTCGCCGAGGCCGGCGCGCCGCTCGTGCTGCCGCGCCGCGAAGCGCCGGGGCTCGCGCTCGGCCTTGGCGGCGTGGGGGTCCGGCTCACCGACCTCACCATGCTCTATGCGGGCCTCGCCCGACAGGGAACGGTGGCGCCGCTCAACGAGCGCCTCGGCGCGCCGCCGCTGCCGCCTAAACGTCTGATCGAGCCGGTCGCCGCCTGGTACGTCGCCAATGTTCTGCTCGGCTCGCCGCCGCCGGAGAACGCGGCCGGAGGGCGGATCGCCTTCAAGACCGGCACGAGCTACGGTTATCGCGACGCTTGGGCGATTGGCTTCGACGGCAAGCATACCATCGGGGTGTGGACCGGGCGTCCCGACGGCGCGCCGGTTGCCGGTCTCGTGGGACGCATCAGCGCCGCGCCGATCCTGTTCGATGCCTTCGCCAGGTTGGGGCAGAGCTTGCAGCCGCTGAAGGCGGCGCCGAAAGGCGCGCTCATCGCGACCACCGCCAAATTGCCGCCGCCGCTTCAGCGCTTCGCTTCGCGCGCATCCGCCGGCGAGGCCATGGCGCCGAAGGTGCACATCGTGTTTCCGCCGAACGGCGCGAGCCTCGAATTGGCGGGCGTCGAAGGAGAGAAGCCGGACCCGATCGCCATCAAGATCGCGGGGGGCCCCCCTCCCCTCAACGTGCTGCTCAACGGCATGCCGCTTCCCGCCAAGAAGTCGGCGCGGACCTTGTTCTTCGCGCCCGATGGGCCGGGCTTCGTGCGATTGACGGTGACCGACGCGACCGGCGCCGCCGACAGCGTCGTCGTGCGCTTGCAATAGTCGCGGTGGCTGCCTCCTCGAGGCCTTGGCGGAGGTCTGGGTCCTCTGCCGGCCAGACGCATCCCGCTTTTTGTGAGATCACCTTGGGAAACTGTTCCCGAAACCCTATCTAATTGATCGGGTAAATAGCCGCTTCGGCCCCGTAGCGTGATTCCCACCGTGGTAACCCTTGACGAGGGCGGCGCCCGTGCCCAACAAACGGGGCATGACTCAAGCCCCTGACAAGCCTTTGCCCAAAAAGCTCCATATCAAGACCTTCGGCTGCCAGATGAACGCCTACGATTCCGAGCGCATGGCCGAGGCGCTCGAGCCTGAAGGTTACGCGCTGACCGAGGATCCGGCCGAGGCCGACCTCGTCATCCTCAACACCTGCCACATCAGGGAGAAGGCGGCGGAGAAGGTCTATTCGGAGCTCGGGCGCATGCGCCTGGCCAAGGAGCACCGGAGGAGCCAGGGCTTCGACACAATCATCGCGGTCGCGGGCTGCGTCGCCCAGGCCGAAGGGCGTGAGATCATGGCCCGCGCCCCTGCCGTCGATATCGTGGTCGGACCGCAGAGCTATCATCGCCTCGCCGATCTCGTCGGCGAGGCATCCGCAACGGGCAGCCGCCCCGTTGCAACGGATTTCCCGGCGGAGGACAAGTTTGCGCATCTGCCTGAGCGCTCGCGCGGCAAGGTCCAGGCTTCCGCCTTCGTCACCGTGCAGGAAGGCTGCGACAAGTTCTGCACCTTCTGCGTGGTGCCGTATACAAGAGGCGCCGAATTTTCGCGCGCGCCTTCCGAGATCGTGGCCGAGGTGGAGCGACTCGCTACCAGAGGGGTGCGCGAGATCACGCTGCTTGGGCAGAATGTGAATGCCTATCACGGGGCCGGCCCCGATGGGCGCCCCTGGACGCTCGCCAAGCTGTTGCGGCGGCTCGCACAAGTGCCGTCGATCGAGAGACTCCGCTACACCACGAGCCACCCGCTCGACATGGACGACGAGCTGATCGAGCTTCACGGCGACGAGCCGACGCTCATGCCCTACCTGCACCTCCCCTTCCAGGCAGGCTCAGACCGCATCCTCAAGGCAATGAACCGGAAGCACACGGCCTCCGAGTACGAGGCGGTGATCGGCAGAGTGCGCGAGGCGCGGCCCGACATCGCGCTGTCCACCGATATTATCGTCGGCTTCCCGGGCGAGACCGATCGGGATTTCGAGGCGACGCTGGCACTTGCCGCCCGCGCCCGCTTTGCCCAGGCCTTCACTTTTAAGTATAGCGCGCGGCCGGGAACACCCGCGGCAAGCTTCGAACGCCAAGTGCCGGAGGACGTGAAGCGTGAGCGCCTCTATGCCGTGCAGAGCCTCATCGACGGCGACCGCCATGCTTTCGACCGGGCCACGGTCGGGCGCCGGCTCGACGTGCTGTTCGAAGGACGGGGGAGGAAACCAGGTCAGATCGCCGGGCGTTCACCTTATCTACAGGCGGTGCATGTAGAGGGACCCGAGGAGCTGGTCGGTCAGATTGCCGCGGTT
>DATBWJ010000044.1:0-11188 GCA_036514935.1 Xanthobacteraceae bacterium | reverse complement strand
TCGATCACGACCGCGTAGCGCATCAGCCTTTCTCCTTCAGGCCGGACTACTTCAAGATACTAGTGAGCGTGCCCGGCGCCAAATCGTCCGACGGCTTGCCCGCAATTGTAACACGTCCGGGCTTGGTCGGGTGCTTGTATTGCCGGTGACTGCCCCTGGTCGCGATGACAAACCGGCCATCGGCTTCGATCAACCAGATCACCTCGCGGACCTTCACGGCTCCAGCGCCTCGATCTGCGCCTGGCTGCCCTCGCCGGCCGCCGACTTGAACAGCACGTTGTAGGTGGCGTTGGAATTGAACGGCGGATCGAGATAGACGAGATCGACCGACTCATCCGCGACGTACTTGCGCAAAATGTCGAGGTTGTCGCCGTAGTAGAGCGTGTTGGTCGCGGGCGCGGTCGAACGTGTCTTGGGCATGCCGTTATCCCGTTACGGGCGTCCTCGCCTCGCGGCTGCAACAGGCCGCCAGGGACCGCGACTTTTCCGGCCTTCCAACCGTGCGAACCCGCCGCGGCGCGATTGCGTCACGCGGCGTCGGAAGCAACGAGAAGCCGAACGCCGAGAGCCGATGCGGCCTCTTCCAAGCGTTCGAGTTTGGTTCCGTGCCTCGGATTCAGAATGCGCCGCGCTTCAGCCTCCTGCACGCCGAGCAGGCGCGCGAATTCGACCTTGGTGATGCCAGACGCGCGCCATGCCCGAAAAACGATGGCCTTGGCTGCAAGCTGCGCGGGCAATCCGACGACAACCTCACCGCGTCGCGGCCGGGACGGAGCCGGCAGGTCCATTTCGTCCTCCATGCGGCCATGGACCGCGACCGCAACTGCATCTGCGGCCATTGCACGCGCCTTTGCGAGCGTCTTTCCCGATGTAATGACTTCGGGAAGATCTCGGACATAGACGTGATAGTGGCCGTCCGTCTCATGCCGGATCGTCATGGGATAGCTCATCGTCAGCATCGGCCCAGCTCCTGGCACGCGGCGGCCGGCCGCGCGCAGCCCGATCCGGGACGGCCACTCCTTCGTTACAGATCGTGCGGCTCGACGGCGAGTTGCTTGCATATTCGCATCACGTGGACGGGCGAAAGTTCGCCATATTGCACCGTCGTCACCCTGTCTCCCAGACGAACGCGGTAATGGGAGCCCTTGCCTTTTCTCGTATCAACCTCGAATCGCAGGTTTCGCTCGCGGGCATAGGCGCGCAGCGTTCGGATCAGATCGTCGCGCCGCATCGCGCGCCACCGGCGGTTCACCTATCGTACATTCTTGTACGACAAGCCGGGATGCCTGGCAAGGCAACGTCCACGGCCGGGGGCATTCGGTCCGCCCCGGCCGGCGCTTGCTCAGGCCGCCGCCTTCTTGCGGTTGGCCTCCAGCCGCTGGTCGACCAAGGCGACCGTGGCGTCGATGGTGGGGTGGCGCAGGCCCTTCTGCGCGGCGATGAGTTGCACCAGCTTGTCGGCGCGCTCGATGTTGGGGACGCCGTTGTTGAGCGCGCGCGCAGCCGAGGACGGGCGCGTGAGCGAGAGCGCGGCGCCTGCGTATTTCTCGAACGGGACGAGATCGTCGCGCCTGGCGCCGAGCCTGATGCAAAGCTCGACCACGAAATCGTAGACAGCGCGCGAGGCCTCGATGTCCTTGTGCACGGCGTCCTTGATGTCGATCGCGCCGTCCCTGGTGACGCAGCGGTAATTGCCGGTGAGCAGCATCGCCCACTTGGCCAGCGGCACGAAGATCGAGTCGTGCACCTTGAGCTTGACCGGCAGCTCGATCCGGCCGTCGGGCGTGTCGTAGCGGATCGATTCGATCTCGTCCTGCAGCCGTCGCAGGATGGCGGTGTGCGCATCGGCCTCGAAGCGCGCGACCTTGAAGTTGGTTGGCAGCGTGACGTTGAGCACGTTGACCTTTTCGTCGGGCGGGCGGATCGCCTGCGGGTCCGGGCTGCACAGCGTGATCAGCGCGGGCTCGAAATTGTCCCACACGGTGGCATCGGTATAGGCGGCCTTCAAGGTGTCGGTGTTGAGGCCGGGAACGCGCTTGAGGTAGGGCAGCGGCGGCATGTTCATGATCGACATGCAGGGCACCCTCGATCGCGCCACGGTGTCGAGCAATTGCCGCACGCCGGGCGCGCGGTACTGCGGCTCCTGCATGGCAAGACCGACGAGATCGTAGTCCTTCGGATCGACATCACCCGGCCCGGCTGCGGTGACCTGGCCTGGCAGCCGGCGTGAATGAAGCTCAATTAGCTCCGCGCGGCCCTTGACCGGCAGGCGCACGCGAAAACCCTCGCTGTTGATCAGGTCGGCCTCGGCCGGCAGGCAGACGAGCTTGATCGCGTGGCCGCCGAACAGGAGCTTGGAGGCAAGCAGCGATCCGTAGGACGCGCCCATGATCAGGATGTTGTAGGTCGACGGCATAGCGAAGCCTCCTCATGGTCAGGGGAAGAGCGTTTCGGCCGGTGGCCATCGTTCTGGCAGCGATCATGCTATTCGGCCCGCCAGCCCGATGCAATCGAGTTGCAATCTAAATGGGTCGGCGGCGGGCCAGCGGGCGGTGCGCGCGCTGGCGAGCGCCTCACGGCTTGCCCGGCTCGACGATATCGCGTGCCCAGTACTTGTGGGCGCTGGTGAAATCGGCGCCGTAGCCCATGCCCTCGCGCGCGTTGGCAAAGGCGTTGTAGACGACCGAGCACAGCGGCGCCATCACGCCGAGGTCGCCGGCCAGATCCGCGGCGATCTTGACGTCCTTGGTCATCAGGCCGAGCGCGAATCCGGCCGCGTACTTGCCGGTGAGGACCTGCGTCTTGATCGCGCCTTCGGAGGTGAAGCTGCGCCCGGTCGAGACGTTGAGGATGTCGACGATGAGCGCCGGGTCGAGGCCGAACTTGATGCCCATGCTGAGCGCCTCCGACAGCGCGCGAAAACTGGCCGCGGCCACAAAATTGTTGAGCGCCTTGATGGCGTCGCCGGAGCCCGAGCCGCCGGTGCGAAAGAGCTTGGCGCCCATGGTCTGCAGCACCGGCCAGCAGCGCTCGATCGCTGCCGCGTCGTCGCCGCCGACCATGAGCGTGAGCGTGCCCGCCTGCGCGCCGGCCACGCCGCCGGACACCGGCGAGTCGATCAGCGATACGCCGGCCTTGGCCAGCGTGTCGGCGAGTTGCTTGGTGCCGACCGGCTCGGACGAGCTCATGTCGATGACGACGCTGCCGGCCTTGAGCGCGCCGGCCTGGAGCATGCCGAGCGCCACTTCGCGCACGATCGGACCGGTCGGCAGCATGGTGACGATCACGTTCGCGGCCTCGCCCACCGCCGCCGCGCTGGCGGCCGCCGCCGCGTTCGGCTCCTCGCCGACGAACTTGGCGACCTTGTCCCGGTCGAGGTCGAACACCGCGAGCTTGTGACCGGCCTTGAGAATGTTGGGCCCGGCCTTCAAGAGGTTTTTCGCCATCGGCCAGCCCATGTTGCCGATGCCGATGAACCCGACCTTGAAATCGCTCATGCTCTCCCCCAAAAAATGTCCGTCGCCTGCACGCCGCGGTGCGCAGCGGCCCACAATAGCCACGCGAAGGCCGAAGTCGACTGCATTCGGCTCATGGCGCGCCGGCGCCTTTGCACGGCGACCGAGGCTCGTTATCCTGACGACCTGGGAAAATCGGGCCGCATGGATGGCCAAGCGCAAGCCGCGTCGGCGCCGGCTGAGGCCGGTCACCGATGCCGAGATCGACGAGGTTTTGGCACAAGCCGGCGGCTGGACAGCGCCGGCCGCGGGCGATCTGTCGCTCCACGAGCTGTTCGATCAGCACACGCGCGCCATCCTCGAGGCCTCGGACCTCGACGAGGAGGACAAGCAGAGCATCCTCCTCGCCATGCAATGCCCGTGCTGCGGCGGCCGCGCGGCCTCCCTCACCGTCAAGCTCAAGGCGCGCAAATGAGGTTCACGCTGATTGCGCGGCAACCTTGCCCGCGCGCATCGACGCGCGCAGGCGCTCGCTCGCCGCCTCGTCGAGCGCGAACGTGACGGGATCGACGACGACGCCGTAGTGCCTGGCCGCCGCCTCGACCGAGACATAGCCCTGGCGCACGTCCGCGGCGACCGTCCGCGGCGGGCGATCGAGCGGCGAGCCGTAGCCGCCGCCCCCGCCCGAGCGCAGCCGGAATGCGTCGCCGGTTTTAAGGTGGGTCACCAGCAGCTTGGCGTTGGGCTGATCGGTCTTCCAGTTGCCGTCGGTGCGCACGTGGACCCGGTTGCCGGTGCCGTCGAGGCCGCCGGCCAAACCCCACGGCCGGCAGTGGGCGCGATCGGTCTGGGTGTTGACGGTGAGGTTGGAGCGCGCGCGCACGACGCTCTCGATGCCGAGCCCGCCGCGATAGCGCCCCGCCCCGCCGGAATCCGGGATGAGCGCGCAGCGCTCGACCACCACCGGGAATTTGGCCTCGACCTGCTCGTTCGGGCTGTTGTGGGTGTCGCCGTCGTTGGCGCACACGGTCGCCGACACGCCGTCCTCCGTCAGCTTGGCGCCCCAGCCACCGCCGAGCGGCCCGAGCCCGCCGATGAAGAACTCGCGCGTGCGCGGATTGATGCCGTGAATCTGGGCGGTGACGAGGTCGGCATGATGGCCGGCGATCACGCGTTCGGGAATTGCCGGCTGCAACGCCTTGAACACCGTGTCGACCACCGTCATCGGATAGGTCATCCACCAGCGCATGGGCGCCGGCCGCACCGCGCTGACGACGGTGCCGGTGGGCGCGATCACCTTGAGGCTGCGGAACGTGCCGTCGTTGATCGGATAGTCGGTCGGCGCGCTGATGCACTTGAACGCCATCTGCGCGCAGCCGATCGAGGTCGACGGGCCGGAATTGTAGAAGCCGCGCACCTGGCGCGCGATGTCGGAAAGGTCGATCGTCATCTTCTCGCCCTTGACGGCCACGCGCACCCGGATCGCCACGCGTTTGCCAAGGTCGATGCCGTCGTCGTCCATGAACGACTCGGCTTCATACACGCCGTCGGGAATCATGCGCGTGCGCGCGCGCGCCGCCTGATCGGACTGATCCATGATCGCCTGGATGGCGCCGAGCACCGGCCTGCGGCCATAGCGGTCAAGCAGTTGCAGGAAACGCCGCTCGCCGGTCTTGACCGCGGTGACCTGCGCGCGCAGGTCGCCCATGGCGCGGCTCGGCAGCCGCACGTTCAGGCGGATGATGTCGACGAGCGTCTGGTTGACCGCGCTGCGGTCCTGGTATTTGACGATCGGCACCTGCAGCCCTTCGGAGAAGATGTCGGTGGTCATGCCACCCAGCGTGCCGCCGACGTCGATCCAGTGCGCCATGCAGCAGGAAAAGCCGACCAGCTCGCCGCCGTGGAAAATCGGCAGCGAGAAGGTGAAATGGTTGAGGTGGCTGCCGGTGGTATAGGCGTCGTTGGTGACGTAGATGTCGCCCGGCCTGATGCCGGCGCGCCCGAAGTGGCGGATCTTTGCCTTCACGGTATTCGACATGCCGCGAATAAAGCTCGGCAGGCCGATGCCGATCGACACCGTGTCGCCGTCGGCCGTGAACAGGCCGGTGGTGAAGTCGAGTGCCTCATAGATGATCATGTTGTAGGCGGTGCGCATGAGGTTGGTCTTCATCTCCTCGGTCACCGCAATGACGCCGTTGCGCACGATTTCGGTCAGGATCGGATCGGCCTTGCGCGGCGCGCTGACCTTGCGCGGTGGCTCAGTTCGGCGTTTCGACGCCGTGGTCCGTTTCATTGCTGACGCGCGTGCTGACATGAACCATTTTCCCTTTGGAACCTGAGAGTCCACTACATCATCCGCACCGCGGACCAAAGTCTGAAATTGGGGTAATACCAAAGACTACAAAGATTCACCCATGATCGTCATCGTCCGCCAACGGGACCGGCCGAAGGCCGGCCCGATGGTAAACTCCAGCGGACGATCCAGTATCCGCCGGTGTCCGTGGTTACTGGATGCTCCGCTTTCGCGGAGCATGACGAGTCATAGACAACCGCCGTTGGTATAACTCGAACAGCGTGGATCGCTCTGCGCCTTGTCGGCATTGACCGCAAGCGGATCGCCCCGATTTGTCGGTCGCGCGAACCGAAGCTCCATGGTAGCCTCGCGCCTGCAATCGAAATCAGGGGCTGGGACAACATATGGCACGCATAGCAATCATCGATCGGTCCGACATGAATGCCGAACAGGCGCGCGTCTATGACGCTGCGAAGGAAACCAGCGGCATCGTCGGCGGGCCGTACATTGCCTACATCCGGCTGCCAAAGCTGTTCGAGGCTGCGCAAGGGCTGAGAAATTGTCTGGCCTCGGGTCCGCTGTCGCGCCGGGAGCAGCAGATTGCGAACCTCGTCGTCGCCCGCCACTGGAACGCGCGCTATCCGTGGTTCGCGCAGGTGCGTGCCTCGCTCGCCGCCGGCATTGAACAGCCGATCATCGATGCGATCAACGCGCGCAAGACTCCGGACCTGGCCAAGGCGCGCGAGCGAACCTGTTTCGTCGTGGCGAGCGAACTGCTCGCCAACAAGGGGCTGAGCGACGAAACCTATGCTGCTGCGGAAAAACTTTTGGGGATCGAGCACCTGGTGGCGCTGGTCGCAGGCATCGGCAATTTTTCGATGACCTGCATGACGGCCAACACATTCAAGATTGATCCGCCGACGCCCAATCCGACCCCGCTCGCGGAGTAGGACGCGAGCCTCCACCAGCGGGACAACGGAGGCGACCGCTCACCACGCTGTCGATCTCTGAGCAATATTCATACGGAGGGACCGATGGTCGAACATCAAGTCCGCTTCGACGACGGGGCCGCGTACGAGCGGATGATGGGCAGCTGGAGCCGGCTTGCGGGCGCGGTCTTTCTGGATTGGCTGGCACCAGCGCCGGGCTTGAAGTGGATCGACGTCGGCTGCGGCAACGGCGCTTTCACCGAGCTGCTGGTGGAACGGTGCGCGCCGGCCGAAGTTCAGGGCATTGATCCCTCCGAGGGGCAGCTCGCCTATGCGCGCACACGACCCGCCGCGCGCCACGCGCAGTTCAGGCACGGCGAGGCGACGGCGCTGCCTTTCCCGGCAGGCAGGTTCGACGTGGCCATTATGGCGCTGGTGATTTTCTTCATTCCCGATCCGGCCAGGGGCGTTACCGAGATGGTGCGGGTGGTGCGCCCGGGCGGTAAGGTGGCGGCCTATGCGTGGGACATGTTGGGCGGCGGATTTCCTCTGGAACCGCTCCGGGTCGAGTTGCGTGCGTTCGGGCTCCAGCCACCGCAGCCGCCGAGCGCCGATGCGTCGCGGATCGACGCCCTGCGTGACTTGTGGACCGGCGCCGGTCTCGAGGCGGTCGAGACACGAGAGATCTCGGTCCAACGCACGTTCGCCGATTTCGAGGACTTTTGGACGACCAGCCTGCTGGGGTCGAGCATTCGTCCGACAATCGCCGCGATGGCGGCGGGCGATGTTGAGGCGCTCAAAACGCGGCTGCGCGCCCGCCTGCCCGCGGATGCTTCGGGGCGCATCACCTACGGCGCGCGCGCCAACGCCGTCAAAGGTCGCGTGCCAAAGTAAGCCGCACGGGGGTAGCGATCCAGTCCGTCGGACGGGCCGAGCCACGCGAGAGCCATCATTGATGCCCAAGCACCGTAGCGATGGGTTTTGCTGCGCTCAACCCACCCTACGTGCTGTCATTGCGAGCGAAGCGAAGCAATCTCGTTGCCGGCAGTGCTGAGATTGCTTCGTCGCGCTGCGCGCTCCTCGCAATGACGCCGCGACTGCTCATCCGCGGTTGCCTCCCACCGCAATCACCAGATTCCCATACGCATCGACCTTCATGCGGTCGCCCGGCAGCAGCACCGTGGTCGAGGCGTGTTCCTCGATCAGCGCAGGGCTCCTGATCTCGTTGCCGGCGAGCAGCGCGCCGCGCGCGTAGGTCGGCGTCGCCATGAAGCGCGCTCCGAAATAGGCCGGCCGCCTGCCGGTGAAGGCGGCGCGCGGCGGCGCGCGCGTGCCGCGGCTGATCTTTTCCTGCGGCGGCTTGGGCAGGATGCCGCTCACCGTCGTGCGCAGGCTGACGATCTCGGCCGGCTCCCGCGGCGCCGAGGTGCCATAGCGCAGCAAGTGCAGCTCGTCGAAATGGCGTTTGATCGCGGCGCGATTCTCCTTGGCAAAGAGCCCGAGCGGAAGATCGACCGTCACCGGGTGCTCCTGGCCGACATAGCGCATGTCGGCTGCGCGCTTGATGGTGATCCGGCGCGGCGCGATGGCGGTCGCGGCGATCGCCGCGCGGCCGGCGCTCTCCAGCTCGCGGTAGATGCGCGCGATCTCTCCAAACGAGGCATCCTCCAGGCGCGTGAACCAGGTGCGCACGTAGTCGTAGCGCAAGTCCGAGAACAGCATGCCGAAGGCGGAGAACAGGCCCGGCGCGGACGGGATGATGACCTGGCTTATGCCAAGCTCGCGCGCGATCTGGGTAGCGTGCAGCGGGCCGGCGCCGCCATAGGCGCACAGCGCGAAATCGGCGGCATCAAAACCGCGCTCGGTGGTCACGCCCTTGACGGCATAGGACATCGCGGTCGCAGCGATGCGCAGAATGCCGTCGGCGGCCTCGTTGAGCGAGAGGCCGAGCGGCGCAGCCACCGTCTCGCGCAATGCCCGTTCGGCCGCCGCCACATCAAGCACCATCTCGCCGCCGAGAAAGCGGTCGGCGCCGAGCCGACCGAGCACGAGGTTGGCGTCGGTGACGGTCGGCTCGGTGCCGCCCAGGCCGTAGCAGGCCGGCCCCGGCTGCGCGCCGGCGCTCTTCGGGCCGACCCGCAGCGAGCCCTGCTCGACGCGGGCGATCGATCCGCCGCCGGTCCCCACTTCGAAAATGTCCATCATGGCGATCTGCACCGGCAGCGCCTGGTCGTAGCCGCCCAGCAGCGCCTGGCCGGTCGTCAGCGCCTCGCCGTTGTGGATCACTCCGGCCTTGGCCGTGGTGCCGCCCATGTCGAAGGCGATGGCGCGGTCGAGCCCGAGCCGGTGACACAGCGCCTGCGTGCCGATGACGCCGGCGGCGGGTCCGGATTCCAGCATGCGCACGCACTGGCTCTTGGCCTGCTCGGCCTCGTAGAGGCCGCCGGTCGACTGCACGATCAGGAGCGAGCCATCGAAGCCCGCCGCGCGCGCGTGCGCCTCGATCTCGCCGAGGTAGCTCTTCACGCGCGGCCCGATATAGGCGTTCGCCACCACCGTCGAGCAGCGCTCGAACTCGCGGTATTCCTGCGACAGCTCGTGGGAGGCCGAAACGAACATGGTTGGGTTCTTCGCCGCGATGATTTTTTTGGCGCGCGCCTCGTGCTCAGGATTGCGATAGCCATTGAGAAACAGGATGGCCGTTGCCTCGATGGCGAGCGCGCCGAGCTTTTCCGCCAGCGCGGCGACCTCCGCCTCGTCGAGCGGGCGCTCGACCTCGCCGTCGGCAAGCACGCGCTCGCCGATCTCAAACCGCAGGGCGCGCTCGACCAGCGGCACGTGCTTCTTGAAATAGAGGTTGTAGGCGTCGGGCCGATTGATGCGGCCGATCTCGTAGACGTCGCGGAATCCCTCGGTGGTCACCAGCGCGGTGCGCGCGCCGGTGCGTTCGACGATCGTGTTGACCGCGACGGTCGAGCCATGCAGGAACAGCCGGGCGGAGGCGTAGTCGGAGCCCGCCTTCTCGATGGCGGCGGTGATGCCTTCGACCAGGTGATGCGGCGTCGAGAGCGCCTTGCCGAACGTGAGCTCTCCCGTCCGGTCGTCGAACACCGCGATGTCGGTGAACGTGCCGCCGATGTCGGCCGCCAGCCTCACTCGTGCCGGGCCACGCTGAACCTTGCGCCGCATTCCGGAACGCTCGCAACCCCGGTCCATCCAAGACGAAGGCCGCGATGTAACACGCGCTCGGGCGTTCCCACAATGCCGGAAGCTCGACCCGCGCCGCCTATTCGATGGCCGCGCGCGCGATCGATCGGCGTGCGGCCACGACGTGCCTCGTCGGCTGGTGTCGAGGAGGTGCCTTCACGTTGGCTTGAGCAAGCGGCCTTTTAAGGCTTTTATCACCCGACTCATGCGACAATTCCATCTGACAGTCGCGAGTTCGGACGCCGCGGGCATGCTGCCGGCGCCGGCACCGCGCCTGATCGTTCAGCAGTGCGGCACCATAGGCATGACATGAGCAATCTGCGCAGGGACTACCTCACGCGCGCCATCTTTCGCTGGGCGAAGGGCGCCCTGCCGACCATGTCGGCGACCGAGCGTGAGGCGATCGAGGCCGGCGACGTGTGGTGGGACGCCGATCTGTTCACCGGCGACCCCGGCTGGAAAAAACTCCTGGCCGTGCCGCCGGCGCGGCTGTCGGCGCAGGAGCAGGCCTTCCTCGACGGCCCGGTCGAAAAGCTCTGCGGCATGCTCGACGAATGGCGGATCATGTGGGAATGGCGCGACCTGCCGCCGCCGGTGTGGAACTTCCTGAAGGCAAAAAAATTCTTCGCGATGATCATTCCGAAGGAGTACGGCGGCCTCGGCTTCTCCGCCTTTGCCCATTCGGAGGTGGTGCGCAAGCTGTCGACCCGCTCGGTGACGGCGGCGGTGACGGCGATGGTGCCGAACTCGCTCGGGCCGGGCGAACTTCTGCTGCAGTTCGGCACCCAGGCCCAGCGCGACTATTGGCTGCCGCGCCTTGCCGACGGGCGCGAGATTCCGTGCTTCGGCCTGACCAGCCCGGAGGCGGGCTCGGACGCGGCCTCGATGGTGGATCACGGCGTGGTGTGCCACGGCATGTTTCGCGGCCGCGAGGTCCTCGGGATTCGCCTCAACTGGCACAAGCGCTACATCACGCTCGGCCCGGTTGCCACCGTGCTCGGCCTCGCCTTCAAGCTCTACGATCCCGACCACCTGATCGGCGAGCGCGCGGACGTCGGGATCACGGTCGCGCTGGTCCCCACCGATCTGCCCGGCATCGACATCGGCCGGCGCCACCTGCCCGGCCTGCACGTGTTTCAGAATGGCCCCAACTGGGGCCGCGACGTGTTCATCCCGCTCGACCACATCATCGGCGGCGTGGCCCACGCCGGCAAGGGCTGGAAAATGCTGATGAGCGCGCTCGCCGCCGGGCGCGGCATCTCGCTGCCGTCGCTGGCCGCGGCGGGCGCCACCTACGCCGCCCA
>DATBWJ010000043.1:0-18196 GCA_036514935.1 Xanthobacteraceae bacterium | reverse complement strand
GAGGCGGGCAGAGCCCGCCGAAGCAATCTCGCTGAGATCGCCACGCCCCCTGCGGAGGCTCGCGATGACGGCGGCTGGGATGCGGTGAACATACCTGAAATCATCGCGTCGTAGCACGAATAGGAACTGAGGCACTTGGCGCCCGCCTCGATGGCCACCGATGCCCGTTCGCTCGCCCGGTGCGACGGCGCGCATGCCAATCGAAGGCGCGCGCACTCGGCTCGCTCATTGCCCGCCACGCAAGGTTGCCGGCGCCGCGCACAACACCATGCCGAGCATTCGAGCGAACTTCCCGCATGAGGCCCCGCGGTTCCGAACAATGGAATTGTGTTTCATCAAGGCTAGAGGAGGTCGACCCAGCGTTCAAGCCGCAGTGACCACCGTCCCCAATTGTCGGCCGGGCGCGGCGGCCCGCAGCGCAACGCCGGAACCGACAACCGTTCGCGTCCGTAGCCGCACGAATGGGCATGATGCCACGGATGTGACCATCGTCACCGACGGCGGCACGGTCGCGGAAGCATGGTAGGATGACGCGATCACCGGTCAATGCCGGCCGGTCAATGCCGGAATGAGAAGCCAGGCAGGTCGTGCGAGGGAGTGCAGGGGCGCCAATGACGAAGCCAATGACGAAGAAAATCGCGTTCGAAGAGCACGTCATGTGTCCGGGCTTCGAGGAGTACTGGAGGACGACCGTTGCCGACTTCGATCCAAGCCTGCTGAAGCAGGCCATCGCCCGTCTCGCCGATTTCGGCGAGCTTCGGCTCGAAGCCATGAACCGGGCCGGCATCGAGCGGGCCATCCTCTCGCTATCCGGCCCCGGCATGCAAGCCGAACCGGACGTATCGAAGGCCATCGGCATGGCGCGCGAGGCCAACGAGTTTCTGGCGCGCCAGATCGAACGCTGTCCGGATCGCTACGGGGGCTTCGCGCATCTTGCCTTGCAGGATCCGGTGGCGGGGGCCGACGAACTCGAACGCTGCATGAAAGAGCTGAAATTCTGCGGCGCCATGATCAATGGTCACACGCTCGGTCGTTATCTCGACGATCCGTTCTTCTATCCGTTCTGGGAACGCGCCGAGGCGCTCGGCGCCGTCGTCTATCTGCATCCCGCCGACCCAGTCGCCAAGATTGCCGCATTGGAAGGACATCCCGGCCTGCGACGGGCCACCTGGGAGTGGACGGTCGAGACGGCCTCGCATGCCCTGCGGCTGGTATTTTCCGGATTGTTCGACCGTTTTCCGCGCGCCGTCTTGGCGCTCGGACACCTCGGCGAAACGCTGCCCTATCTGCTGTGGCGCTTCGACAGCCGCGCCAAGCTCTACGGAGTGAAACTCGCCAAGCGACCGTCGGACTACATCCGGGAACACATCGTGGTGACGACGTCGGGAATGTGCTCGGCTGCCCCCCTGCATTGCGCCATCAGCGCGCTCGGGCGCGAGCGCGTGATGTTTTCGGTTGACTATCCATACGAGGACGCCGGCGAGGCCGCCGAGTTCATCGAGACGGTTCCTCTCGATCCCGGCGTGCGCGACGACATCTGCTTCAACAACGCCAAGAAGCTGTTCCGGATCTGACAGGTCGCCGGCACGGCTCGGTCAGGCGATTGGCTCCATCTTCCCGCCGACCGGAATTGCGGGCGCCGTGCGGTTGTCGGTGATGACAATGTCGTATTTGTTGCCTGCCTTCACTCGCCACTGTCCGCCGACCAGCGGCGTCTTGGCGACGTTCTTGGCCGCAAACGGCGGCAGGTTGGCGCCGTTCCACGCGATCTTGCCGACGACCGTGTCGAGATTGGTGGCGGCGATCGCCTTGATCGTCGCGGGCGCATCGCCGACCTGCGGCGTGTGCCGGAGCACGTCAACGGCGACCTCGAACAGCGCATGCACAAAGCCGATCGGCTGCGTCCACTGCTTCTTGGTCGCCTGCTCGTAGGCGGTGGCAAGCTGCCGCGCGGTCATCCCGTTCAGTGACGATTTGAATGGATGGCTGGGCGACCACCACACCTCGGAGGACAGGTTGTGGCCGTCGGCTCCCAGCGCCTCGACCGCGACCGGAAACAGGATGGCCTTGCCGATCGAGGCCACCTTCGGCCTAAAACCCTGCTGGCGCGCTTGCTTCCAGAAGGTGGTGAAGTCGGGCGGCAGCACGACACCGGTGACGATCTCGGAGTTGGCGTTCTTGAAGGCCGCGATCTGCGCCGAGAAATTGTCGGTGAGGTTCTGGTAGCGGCCGGGGTCGGTGAGCTTGTAGCCAAGTTTTTCGAGCACCGGGGGAAAGCCGACCTGCTTGTCGCCCCAGGCATTGCCGTCGCCGTCGTTGGGGAACAGGCCGCCGACCGACTTGTTGGTGGCAACCTGGCTCCACATGTTGGTGAAGACGGCGATGACGTCCTCGAGCCCCCAGAAGAAGTGAAAGGTGGTGGCGAACGGCTTCCACGCCGGCGGGCCGCCGGCCGGGTTGGCCTGCCGGCCGATGAACCACGGCTGCCAGGGAGCGACGGTGGAAATGCAGGGCACCTCTTCGATTTCGCACTGCGTGGAGACGGGGTTCGTGGTCTCGGGCGTCGAGGCGACCAGCACGAGGTCGACCTTGTCGCGGATGATCAATTCCTTGGTCACCTCGGCCGCGCGATTGGGGTTGGACTGGCTGTCCTTGACGATCACGTCGACGGGATGGCTGCGATTGCCGATCTTGAGGCCATCCTTCACGGCGCTCTTGAAATTGCCGACGATGAAATTGTCGGCTTCGGCGAATGCCGCCAGCGGACCGGTCTGCGGACTGACGTAGCCAAGCTTGATCGTCTTCGCTTGTGCGATCGCTGGCGCAAAAGCCGACTTCGCGGCAAGAGCGAGCCCGGTCGCGCCGGTGGCCTTGAGAAATCTGCGCCGATTGAATGCAAAACCGTGTGACGTGGCGGCCATCTCAGTGCCCTCCCCCGACTTCTCGCGTGGTCATGATTTCCAATCCCTGACCAGCGCGACCTTTAGTCCCCCTTTAGGCGAACGGCGCAATGCCGCCCCGCGAGCATCTCTCTCATCGGCGTTGGCGTCTGTGCCGCGGCGTCGGCGCAACCAAGTCCGTGCCATCGACAACACGGGTCCGCCGCGCCGGCCGTCGAGGCTTGGCGAACCACTCGCGACAGGGCGTGGGGCCGATCGCATCACGTCAAAGCCGTGTTCCGGATGCCGGCGGCGTGATAGTATTTGGCAGCGCGGATGCCCGATGGGAGGCATTGCGCGCTGGGGCGAGAGACCTCTCAGAGCCGGGATTATTGTGCGTGTCCTGCTTGCGATCCGCGCCGGGCGCCAGCAACCGGAAGGCACAACGATGGCGTGAAGACGCGAACATGTGTCTTTCCGATCATAGCTGCGTGTTCTACGACGATATTGCAGATGCGTGGCCGATATGCGCCGATCCGGTCGCGGCAGCCGCACGGGCCGGATTCCGGTGGCTGGTCGTATCCGACGAAGTGGCGAATGGACAGGCTCGCCTCGGCGCAGCGGGGTTTCCGGCCTCTTCAATCGCCTCTCCGCGCGAATTCGGAATGGAGGAGACGCCGGTCTCGACCGTCGACGTCATTCGACGCATCCGCGCGCAGACCGAGGCGACGGTGGCGGCGGGATTTTCGGGGCTGCTGCTGCTCATCGACATGTCCTGGCTGTTGCGTGCCCCGTCGGGCATCGCCCATCACGGCGAATTCGAAGCCGCCCTTCAGGAGCTGATGGCCGCACCGTTGCCATTGCGTGCCGTGTGCCTTTATCACCTGGCGAAATTCCCGGAGGGCATGATGCTGGATGCGATGCGCACGCATCCGAGAGTCCGCACCACGGACGGCGAATTCGACAATCCCCATTTCCTGCCGCCGCGCGCCTTCCTGAGCGGGGATTCCGCCGCCAAGCTCCAGACCTGGATGACCACGCTGCGGCCGCTCACCGCCAACGCAAAGACCAGGTCGCGACGCGGCCGCCGGCCGCCGACCGCGGGCGGCGCGGCGACGCGCGCGGGTCTCACCGCGCCAGCGGCCATCGAGGACTCCGACGCGCCGACCAAATCCGTCGCCTGCGAACAGCGCTGGAAGATCCGCTGCTTCGGCACGCTGCGCATCTATCGCCGCGATGGGACTCCGGTGCGGTGGAACGTTGCCAATGGTGCGACGATCAAGACCAAGACCCTGTTCGCCTACCTGCTTCATTGCGGAGCGAACGGCGTGGGCGCCGAGGAGCTGGCCGACCTGCTGTGGCCCCAGGCGGAGTCATTGAGCCAGAGCCTGAACCGCCTCTATCACACCATTCATTGCCTGCGCATGGCGCTAAGCCCGGACCTCAAGCATTCGCGCGCCTCGCCCCACGTCCTCGGCCACGACCACCATTATTTGCTCGCGCTGCCGGAAGGAACGTGGGTGGACGTGCCGATGTTCGAGCAGTTCTGCCGCCGCGGCGAAAAGCTTCTCAAGACAGGCCAGCTCGACGACGCGCTGGCCTGCTACGCATCGGCCGAAATGCTCCATACCGGAACTCTGTTGAGCGACATTCCGGCGGAATACAGCGAAAACACCGACAAGGACTGGTGCTGGAGCCGCCGCTATTGGCTGGAAGAGATCTACGTCAAGATGCTCACGCAAATGAGCTCCATCTATCGGAGTTTCGAGAACCTCGATCGCGCGGCGGCCTATGCCGAGAAGGCGCTCAAGATCGAGCCGTGCTTCGAGCCGGCTCATCAGGAACTGATGCACATTTTCCATCGAATGGGCCGCCGCGACGCGATCGAGCGCCAATATCGCGTATGCCTGGGCGCGCTGCGGCGGCAGGAGGATCGCGCGCCTTCGGCCGACACCCGCATCCTCTTCCAGCGCCTGGTGTCGTGATACGACACCTGGGTAAACACCTCGTCATCACCGGGCCGCCGCGATGCGGCGAGTCCCGGTGATCCCGATTGAGAAGGCAAAGCTATGCCCACTGAATCGAGATTGCCGGGACAAGCCCGGCAATGACGAGTTGTTTATCCGGAAACAGTATGACGAGCCGGCCGCACGGCCGGTCCGATCGTTGAGAGGGCGGCGGCTCGTGCCCCGTGCCACGGCACGAGATCGCGGCCGCGCGCGGCCGCGCACGAGTGGCGTCCTAAAGACCGGCTAAAGGTCCGCGGTCTTAGTGACCGACAGGAGGCGAGCGATGCAGTCACCAACTGGCCGCCCGCGCAATCGCCGAGCGGGCATCGTCGGCACATGATCGTGGCGGGAGCGACCGTGGGAACCTTCACCGTGCCCCTCCAGGACATTCGGGAGGACGAGGTTGAGCGCTGCGGCGGCAAGGCGGCCAGCCTGGGACGGCTTGCGCGCATGGGCGCCAAAGTGCCGCCCGGCTTCTGCATTGTTTCGGAGGCCTTCGCCTACGTCCTGAGCGCTGATGGGCTCAGCGGCCGTATCGAAGAACTCGCGCGCAAGCTCGATTTCCGCGACCTCGCCAATGTCGAGGCCGGATGCACGGAAATCCGCGCGCTGGTGGCATCCGCCGCCATCCCCGACCAACTCGGACGCGACATACGCGAGCAATATGCCGCCCTCGTCACGCCGGCCAACCGCCATGTCGCGGTGCGCTCATCGGTCGCGGTGCGCGACACCGCGATCTCGTCCTTTCCCGGAATGATGGACACCTATCATTACGTTCTGGGCGAGGAGCAGGTGATCGAGAAGGTGCGCGAGTGCTGGGCTTCGCTGTGGTCGTCGCGCGCCGCCCACATGCGCCACCACAAGCGCATCCCGCACCAGAAGGCGGTCATCGCCCCGATCGTGCAGCTCATGGTCAATCCCGAGACCGCGGGCGTGCTCTTTACCGCCAATCCGGTCACCAAGGACACCGGCGAAATCCTGATCGAGGCGAACTGGGGACTTGGCGAGTCGGTCGTCTCCGGCCGGTCGATGAACGACTATTTCGTGCTCGACAAGGCGACGCTCGCGGTTCGTCAGAGCAAGATCGCCCGCAAGACGCTCATGGTCGTCGCCGACGGCGCGCGCGGCAGCGGACGTATCGAGCAGCCCGTGCCGCCCGAGCGCGCCACGCAGCCGACGCTGTCCGAGGCCCAATTGCTCGAACTCGCCGAGTGCGGGCGCCGCATCGAAGCCCATTTCGGCTTCAACGTCGATGTCGAGTGGGCCTACGACGATGGCCAGCTCTACATCCTGCAAGCCAGAAAGATCCGCGATCTCGACTGAGGCGCGTTCAACCGAGGAAAAGGAAGGAACATTCCATGAGCCAAAGAACCGTCGACGTCCACAACCACTACTATCCGCTCGATTACCTGAACTACCTGCTGACCCGGACCGGCCACATCAAGGCCGTTCAGACCGGCCCGAAAACCTATGTGATGAAGGCCGGCGACGTCATCGTCGCGCACATCGACCGGCCCGGCCACTACGATCTCGCCGCCCGCATCGCGGATCTCGACAAGGCGGGAATGGACACGCAGGTGGTGAGCAAGACCATTCCAGGGCCCGACATGCTCGAGCGCGATCAAGGCGTGTACTGGGCCAAGCGCATCAACGATGCCTTGGCCGAAGCGGCTCGACTCCATCCGCATCGCCTTTACGCCTATGCCTGCCTGCCGTATCAGGACGTTGAGGAGGCGTGCAAGGAGCTGACCCGCTGCAAGCAGGAACTCGGCTTCAACGGCATCCAGATGTTTTCCAATTGTCAGGGCGAGCCGATGTTTCTGGAGAAGTTCGCGCCGATCTTCCAGATGGCCGCGGCCTACGACATGCCGATCCTGATGCACCCGACCGTGCCGCTGACGGGCAAGATTCTGGACATGATGAAGATCCCGTATCAGCTCTACGGCTACACGTTCGACACCACCATGGCGGTGATCAGCCTGATCTTCCACGGCGTGTTCGAACGCAATCCCAAGCTCAAGATGGTTCATACCCACATGGGCGGCATGGTGCCCTATCTGGTGCGCCGCCTGCAGGATTCCTGGAAAGGCTATTCCAAGGAATGGGGATTGGAGCTCTCGGAATCGCCGGACCTGACCTACAAGCGGCAGGTCTATCCCGACACCGCGTCATTCTACCTGCCGGCCATGAAATGCTGCCTCGAATGGGTCGGCGCGGATCACATGATCATTGGCACCGATTACGCTCACCGGGTCGGCGACCCCGAGGGCGCCATCAAGTGCATCAGGGACCTCGGCTCGCAGCTCAATCTGCCGCAGGCCGACCTCGACCTGATGCTGGGAGCGAATGCCGAGAGAATCTTCAATCTGCCTCCCATGCCGGGGCGCAGCCAGACCACCGAGCGGGTCGCTGCATCGTCACGGGTCGCGGCCAGCTGACAACACCGCGAGGCTGCCATGATCGACCGAAGCATCAGTGCGTTGCGGACGCTGCGGCCCAGCCATGACAAGGGCATCTTCTGGTTCCGTGACGATCTGCATCAGCCGTTCGCCGTGTCGCCCCTCGGCATGACCACGATCCAAAAGCATCATGCCTGGGGCTATCACGTGGCAGCCAAGCAAACCAGCCTGCCGCCGTCCAAGGGAGCCCACGTCAAAATCCACAAGGGGCGAGTCTATCTCGGCTTCGCGCTGATCGACGACAAGCAGGAGGTGGCGCGCCGCGCCCAGGAATTCGACAAGCTGGTCGAGCACTGCATCGACCATTGGGACGAATTCTATCGCGGCCACATCGCCGAGGTCAGCGCCGGGCTGGCGACGCTGGCGGCGGTCGATCCCGATCGCCTCGCCACCGCCGACCTGGTGCATTACCTGGAGCGCAGCGAGGAGATCAATCGGCGCAACTGGGAGATCCACTTCATCCTGATGTACCCGGCCGACACCATCTATCTGCGGTTCGAGGACTATTGCCAACAGCACGCGATCGACGAATCGCAGATGGTGGCCATGATGTCGGGATTCGACTCCATGCCGGCGCGCACCGACGCGGAGCTGTGGGCGCTGGCGCGGGCGGCGCGCCAGCAGGGTCTCGATCGGGTGCTGCTCGACACCCCTGCCGCGCAGGCGCGTGCGGCGTTGTCGAAAATGCCGGAGGCGCGCGACTGGCTCGCCCGCTTCGATCAGTTCCTCCTCGTCTACGGCAATCGCATCAGCGCAGCCCATCTGGACGTGATCTTTCCGACCTGGCGCGAAGATCCGACGCCGGTGTTCGAAACCATCCGCAGTTACTTCCGCCGGATGGACGATGGCTGGGACTATGACAAGCAGCGCGAGGTTGTTAACCGCGCGCGCGCGGACGCTCTCGCCGCCGCCGAGCAAAAGCTGCCAGCCGAGGCGTTCGCCGAGTTCCGCCGCATGTTGGCGGTCGGCCAGAAGGTCTACGCCTATCAGGAGGATCACGGCTTCTACATCGATCAGGGCTCGACCGCGGCGCTGCACGTGACGCTCATGGCCTGCGGCCGCCGCCTGCAGCGGGTCGGACTGCTGGAGCGGGCGGACGATGTGTTCTTCCTCACCTATGCCGAGCTGCGCGAAGTGCTCGGCGACCTCGCGCGCGAGGAGAGCGTCGCGATCTACCATCACCAGGCGCTCGTTCCGGCCTTGGTGGTCGAGCGCAAGGAGCAATGGTCGAAAGTGTCCGAGCTGGAGGCGCCGCTCACGCTTGGCAACGTTCCAAAGACCATGACCGATCCCATCGCCATCAAGGTCTTCGGCATCATCGACGAAATTCTCCACCCCAAGGGCGAGAAGGAAATTCGCCTGAAGCTGGAGGGCTTCCCGGCATCGCCCGGCGTCGTCGAGGGCCCGGCCAGGGTGGTCATGCATTTCGACGATTTTTCCAAGGTCCAGTCCGGCGATATCCTGGTGTGCCCGTACACCGGCACGGCCTGGACGCCGCTATTCCTCAAGATCGCCGGCATCGTCACCGATACCGGCGGCATGCTGACGCATGCGGCGATTGCCGCCCGCGAATACGGCATCCCGGCCGTGGTCGGAACCTGGAACGCGACGACATCGGTGCGCAACGGCGATATCGTCCGCATCGACGGTGCCGCCGGCGCCGTCGAGATTCTGAGGCGCGCGTAATCACAAGGGCAACCCGCGGGAACTCGGCATGGCCATCGATATCGAAGCCATCAAACAGATCGTCGTGGCGGCCGGCGAGTTGTGCCTGATCTATTACGGCCGCGTTTCCGCCGCGCTCAAATCCGATCTCAGCATCGTCACCGAGGCCGACACTGCGGTCGAAAACTATTTTAAACTCGCGCTCACCGGGCTTGCTCCCGATTACGGCTACATCGGCGAGGAAACCGAGCAGTCGCGCGCCCCCGCGGCCGGCGAGACCCATTCGTGGGTGGTCGATGCGCTTGACGGCAGTCGCGCCTTCGCGGCACGGCTGCCGTTGTGGACGCCGGCGGTCTGCCTGCTGCGGGGCGATCGTGCGGTGGCCGGCGCTGCCTTCAATCCGCTCACCCGCGAGCTGTTCTGGGCCGCCGAAGAAACAGCAGCATATTGCAACGACGAGCCGCTGCGCCCGCGCTACGAGACGGTCGTCAAGCCCAACACCATCGTCTTCGGCGCCACGAACCACCATGAGGTGTTCAAGGTCGACTTTCCCGGCCGCATCTACAGCCTGGGGGCACCGATCTACCAGCTTTGCCTCGTCGCCAAGGGCGCCGCCCAGGGGTTCTTCTTCAATCCCTCGGTCAACCTGTGGGACCTCGCGCTGCCGTCCCTGCTCATGGAAAAGGTCGGCGCCAAACTGGTCTACGCCAGTGGGCGCCCGGTCAGCATCGCCGAATTGATGGATCGCCGGCTGGTGCCGGAGCCGATCTTCGCCGGCGGCGCCGAGATGGTGGAGATCTTGCGCCGCGGCGTTGCCTTCACAGGTCGCCGGTCCGAATGACGATGCGCGAATCACGATCAGCGATCGGACCCGAACGCGCTGAGCCCTCCGCGTTGTCCGCATTTCGGCGGCTCATGCCTGGCGGAGCCGGCGCCGCGCGCGCGGCGCCATTGACTGAAATCAAGGCCGTTCGCCGGCGCGCGGTCCACAAAACATGGCGCAGCAACCGGGCGCCCGGCGGTGCTTGAAGGGTGTACACCTTGGCCGAGGGAGTTTGCGGCGCGCTATCGCGCCGAGGGCTATTGGGCGGACATCACACTCTGGCAGATGATCGAGCAGGCGAGTGCGCGCGCGCCGGACAAGGCGGCGGTCGCGCATGCGGGCGGCGTGATCAGCTATCGCGACCTGGGCCGGCGGGTCGAGCACCTGGCGGTGCAGCTATTGGCGCGCGGGCTTCGACCCGGCGAGCGCGTCGTCCTGCAGCTGCCGAACGGGCTCGACTTCATCGCGGCCTTTCTCGCGCTGGTGCGGATCGGCGTCATTCCCGTCCTGGTGCTGCCGGCGCATCGCCACATCGAGGTGAGTCACGTCATCGCGCATGCGCAGGCGGTGGCTTATGTCGCGCCCGCGGTCTGGCGCAATTTCGATTATCGCCCGATGGCGGTGGAGATGGCCGGCCGCTTCGAATCGCTGCGCGCTGTCTTCATCGCTGGTGAACCCGCCCCCGGCCAGACCCCGCTCGCCGAGCTGATGGGCGGGCCGCCCGTCGCGGACGGGCGCCAGCGCCTGCAGGCGGTGGCACCGTCGCCGGACGAGGTCGCGCACATGCTGCTGTCGGGAGGAACCACGGGCCTGCCCAAGCTCATCGCCCGCACGCACAACGACTATGTCTACAATTGCAGGCAGAGCGGCGCGATCGCCGGTTTCGATTCCGACACGGTCTTTCTGGCGGTGCTGCCGATCGCGCACAATTTTGCGCTCGGTTGCCCCGGCGTGCTCGGCACGCTGGCCGTCGGCGGCACCGTCGTGATCGCCGCGGATGCGGCGCCCGAGACCGTCTTTGCCCTCATTGCGCGCGAGCGCGTCACCGTGGTTTCCGCAGCCATGCCGCTGGTCGTAAGCTGGCTCAATAGCGAGGAGCCGGAACGGCACGACATCAGCTCGCTCAAGGTTTTCATGAGCGGCGGGGCGAAGCTCGTTCCCGAATTGCGCCAGCGCGTCGAACAGCGCCTGGGCTGCACCTACCAGGAAAGTTTTGGGACGGGAGAAGGGCTGTTGTGCATGACGCGGCTCGACGAGCCGCCCGAGATTCGGATGACCAGCTCCGGCATGCCCATTTCCGCCGGCGACGAAATCAAGGTCATCGACGAGGGCGGGCGCGAGGTCGCGGACGGCCAGATCGGCGAACTTGTCTGCCGCGGTCCCTATACCGTGCGCGGCTACTACAAGGCGCCGGAAGCCACGCGCGCCGCCTTCACGGCCGACGGCTTCTATCGCATGGGCGACGCGGTGCGCAAACTCGGCCGCCGCGTCTTTGTCGAGGGCCGCCTGAAGGACCTGATCAATCGTGGCGGCGAGAAGATCAGCAGCGAGGAGGTGGAAAACCATCTCCTCGCTCACCCCGGCATCCAGAGCGCCTGTGTCGTCGCCATGCCCGACGCGACGTTCGGCGAGAAGGCCTGCGCGTTCGTCATTGCGCGCGATGACGCCCCGCTTGCGCTGGAGCAGGTCAAGAGCTTTCTGATGACGCGCGGCATCGCCAAGTTCAAGCTGCCGGAGCGCCTCGAAATCGTGGCCGAATTTCCAACGAGCGCAGCCGGCAAGATCCTGCGGCGCGAGCTGCGCCAGGCGATTGCCGCCAAGCTCGAGGCCGAGCAAACCGCCGCCAATCCTGATCGGCATCGATCATCACGGCTGCCAGCGGCCGGCGAGACTGCCCCGACAGCGAAAGGATGAAGTCATGAAGATGTTTGAGCCGCTGAACGTCGGAACGATGGTCATCCCCAACCGGATCATGGTGCCAGCCATGGTGACGCGGCTGTCGGGCGAGGACGGCTTTGTCAATCAGGACATCATCGACCGCTACGTGCGCTACGCTCAGGGCGGGGTCGGCCTCATCGTGGTTGAGGCGATGGCGGTTCATCACGCGAAGTCGGGTCCCTTGCTGCGCATCAGCGACGACAAGTTCATTCCCGGTCTCGCCGACCTCGCGCGCCGCATCCACGACACGTCCGCCTCCCGGGTGGTGCCGCAGATCATCCATTTCCTGAAGATCGCCAAGTCCGGCTGGCGCCAGACCGTCGACATGCTCGCGCGCGAGGACATCGAGCAGATCGTCGAGCAGTTCGGCGACGCGGTCGCGCGCGCGCGCGCGGCGGGCTTCGACGGCGCCGAGCTGCACTCGGCCCACGCCTACACGCTGGCCTCGTTCATGTCGCGCACCAATCCGCGCAAGGACGACTACGGCGGCGACACGCTCGAGGGACGCCTGCGCCTGATCGGCCGCATCATGGAGAACATTCGCCGCAAGGCCGGCGACGATTTTCCGGTCGGGGTGCGCTACAACGCCGACGAATTCATCAGGGGCGGCTACACCGTCACCGACGCCAAGGCGATCGGGCTGAGACTGGCGGAGATCGGCGCGGCCTATCTGTCGCTGTCGGTAGGCGGAAAGTTCGAGGACGCGGTCCATAGTCCGGGCCAGGTTCCCTACCCCTACACGGGCTACTCGGGCGACCGCTGCATGCCGGGCGACTGGTACCCGCCGGTCACGCATGCCCACTATGGCGCCGAGATCAAGGCCTACGTGAGGGCGCGCGGCCACCGCACCCCGGTCGCCGCCACCGGCAAGATTTCCGATCCGGACGACGCCGAGCGCCTGGTGGCGTCCGGCGATGTGGATATCGTCGGCATCGCCCGCGGCCTGCTCGCGGATCCGGACTGGCCGAACAAGGTCCGCGCCGGCGAGCGCGACCGCATCATCCGCTGCGACTATTGCAACGTGTGCAAGCATCTCGATGGAACCCACATGCGCGTCATCTGCACCCTGTGGCCACAGGGATCGCTGCAAGCCCCGCCGGACGACCGCGCGACGGCGGCGCCGCAATGGGCGAGCGCCGGCGCAAGCCTCGCAGCCACGGTGCAGAACGGTTCGATCCTTCTGAAGTGGAGCAAGGCGCCGGGCGCGGCGCGCTACGACATTCACCGCTGCGACGATCTCGGCAACGTCAGCTTCGTGGACGCCGTCAAGGTGACACGCTGGGAGGACAAGGACGTTCTTGGGGGCCGCAGGTACCGGTATTACGTTCGCGCCTATGCGGCAACCGGCGCCGGCGGCGCGCCCTCGAACACGGTATCGGTTGACCTGCCCGCGCCGAGCTACCTGCCGCGTGCGCGGGCGGCTGCAACAATGGCGCCATAGCCGGTCGGTGTTCCCTTTCTTCCGGCGCGCGCTCGCGCAGGCAAGCATCGAGGCCCTCGCAAGCCGCGCGCGGGCGGACCGCGCATCAGCCCTGCGGTTCGATCTTCGCGATGCGCACGTACTCGCCCCAGTCCTTGTACTCTTTGAGGTAGTAGGCGCGCGCCTCCTCGGGCGTGCTCACCCATGGATCGTTGCCGATCCGCGTGAAGAATGCTCGGCCCTCCTCGCTCCTGACCACCTCGGAGAATGCGGCGTTGAGCTGATTGACAATCGGCTTGGGCGTGCCGGCCGGTGCGAACACCGCCCACCATCCCATCACGTCGACGGGCACGCCGCCCTCCTTCATGGTCGGATATTCCGGCAGCGCCTTCGAGCGCTCGCCGGTGGTGAGCGCGAGCACGCGCACGCGGCCCTCCTTCGCCAGGCCCACTCCGGAGGTGCTGTCGATGAAGGCGAAGTCGATCGTGCCGCTCGTAAGGTCGTTCACCCAGTCCTTGGAGGTGCGGTACTGGACCTCGACCGCCTGCGTTGCGGCGAACTGCCGATAAAGGGCGCCGACCACTCGCGCGCTCGGAAAGGCCGTGCCGTACGCGGCCTTCTCGCCCTTGCTCTTGAGGATGGCGGTCAGCTCGGGCAGCGTCTTGGCGGCCGAATTGGGCCCCACCACCAGCATGACCGGCTGGCGCGACAGCGTGGCGACGACCTCGAAGGCCGTGGCGACATCGACGGGCGGATTCTTGAACAGGTGGCCGCTGGCGGCGAGCGCGTTGCCGCCGGTGACGTAGAGCGTGTGTCCGTCCGGCCGCGACCGCGCCACGTATTCGGTCGCGATGTTGCCGACCGCGCCGACCTTGTTTTCAACCAGGATGGTGCGCTTGAGGTGCGGGCGCAGCTTCTCGGCGAGGAAGCGTGCAATCGTATCGGGCCCGCTGCCCGCGGCAAATCCGACCACGAAACGCACGTCCTGCGAGGGATAGGCTTGCGCCTGCGCAGCGGTCTGCGCGCCGGCGGCGCCTGCCACCACGACAAGACCGGCCATGACTGAAAGCGCGAGCGCGCGAAGGCCGTCAGCGATCATTGCCCCCTCCCTCATCCGACATCGTGGGCGACCACGACGGCAAGGTTGTCAGCCCGGCTGTTGATCGTCAATGGCCGCCGTCGGCAATCGTCTTGCCGCGCGCCACGCGATCGAAGTCCGCTATGAATCTCCTGCGGCGTTTTCTTGTCGATTTACAACGCGATCCTTAGCCGATTAACTGTCGAACCGGAAAGTCCGGCATCCCGGTCCCTCCATGAATGCCTTTCCGCAACACGCGAGAGTGCCATGCGCGCACTGGTGATGCGTCAGCCGGCCAGCGCCATGAGCCTTGAGACCCTGCCCGATCCCGAGCCGGGGCCGGGCGAAGCGGTCGCCCGCGTCTTTGCGTGCGGGGCCGGGCTCACCGTTCAACATGTCCGTGCCGGTCGCGGCGCCGTCACGCTTCCCCGCATTCTCGGCCATGAGATCGCCGGCGAGATCGTCGCGGTCGGGCCGGCGGTCGACGATCTGTCGGTGGGCGATGAGGTGACGGCCTATTTCTATCTGACATGTGGAAAATGCCGATGGTGCATCAGCGGCCGCGAGTCGCTGTGCAGCAATTTCGCGGGCTTTGTCGGGCGTCATGTCGACGGCGGCTATGCCGAGTTGATCAAGCTGCCGGCCCGCAACTTCCTGCGACTGCCGCCCGGCCTGCGCGCGCGCGAGCATCCGGCCGAGATCGGCGTGATCACGGACGCGCTCGCCACGCCCTATAAGGTGCTGCGCCGGGCGCGCATCTCGCCGGTGGACACCGTCGCGGTGTTTGGGGCGGGCGGCGGGCTTGGCGTGCACATGGTATTGATGGCGCGCTTTGCCCGCGCACGGGTGATTGCCGTCGACATCAATGCCGACAAGCTCGCGCGCTGCCGGCAACTGGGCGCCGCCGAGACGGTTGATGCCAGCCGGCACGACGTCGCTGGCGCCTTGCGCGAACTGACCGGCGGCAAGGGCATCGACGTCGCCGTCGACTTCGTCTCCAGCCGCGCGACGCAAGAGGCGGCGATTGCAGCGCTCGCCACCGGCGGTCGACTGATCGTGCTCGGCGGCGCCGCACAACCGTTCAGCGTGCCAGCGAGCGAGATCATGACCAAGGAGCTGGAAGTGCTGGGCAGCCGCTACGTCACGCGGCAGGAGGTGCTCGACACGCTCGCGATCGTCGCCCGCGGCGACGTGTGGCCGGTGGTCACCGAAATCGTTCCCATGGATGAGGCCGAAGCGCTTCACCAGCGCATCGAGCGCGGCGAGATTTTCGGCCGCGCGGCGCTTCGCATGTAGCCCTCAGGGTCCAACCTTTGCGGTGAGCACGATGCGCACGAGATCGGCGGTGTTCTTGGCGGAGAGCTTGTCCATGATGTGCGCGCGGTGGACCTCGACGGTGCGGAAGCTGATGCCGAGCTGACGGGCCGCTTCCTTGCTGGAGGCGCCGGCGGCGACCTGCGCCAACACCTCCCGTTCACGTGGCGTCAACCGCTCCCGCCCTGGGAAACGCACGGGCAGAAGCGGGCGCTCGCGGCCGTCCCGCCCGCCCGCTACCCTGATCGCCTCGGCCACGCGGGTTACGACGGCGTCCGGGTCGAAGGGTTTCTCGATGAAATCGAGCGCGCCGTGCTTGATGGCCTCGACAGCCATCGGGATGTCGCCGTGACCGGAAATGACCAGGATCGGAGCGGGAAAGCGAGCGGCGGCAAGCTGCTTGAGGATGTCGAGGCCGGACCGTCCCGGCATGTGAACGTCGAGCAGGATGCAGGCCGGCGGCCGGGCGTGAGCCGCCGCCAGCAGGGACTCCCCCTCGGCAAATGCGGTTACCTGAAATCCCCGGGCCGAGAACGTGAGGGCGATCGCCTCGCGTACCGCCACATCGTCATCGGCGATGAAAATCTCGCGCTGGGACGTCTCGGCCGGCATCGTGCGCCCCTCGCCGCCGCAAGCTGGAGGTACGAATCGAATACACTTATAGCTTGTAACTATCCATGTCTACAACCTTTTCAGCCGCAAGCGGCGCAGCGGGGCCGCGCACGCGCGGTCGTGTGCCATCAGAACAATCTGCTAGGTACTTCTTCGTAACTTCAGCCCAATACTCGCCAAATCAGCGTCAACTCAGCCCGTTTTACATGAAACACTGGCGGACACCTGCGTCGTTCCAAGACCTTCTTAACCCGGGCGCGCTGATACTCGTTCGCGATTGTCCGAGGAAGAGGCGATGGTCAGCGATCCGTACTCGGAGCGACTCGCGAAAGTGCGCCAGCGCTTCGCACAGACGCTTACGCACAAAATCGAGGACACCTATGCCGCCCTGCCATCCCTTTCGAGCGGCGTCCTCGACAGTGTGGACGAAACCTATCGCCGCATTCACGCCATCTGCGGCCTCGCCGCAACCGTTGGCTTTCCGTCGACGGGTGCGGCGGCAAGCGCGCTCGAAGGGCTTCTGCTCACGCCCTATCGCGCGCGGCGCGGACTGACCGACGACGAGATGGCACGCCTGCGGGAGGCCCTGTCGGCGCTCAGCGTGGCCGCCCGGCTCGAACTCGCATCCGCGGGCGGGGCTGGGCGTGCCTGCAAGCGTTGACGCCATTGCCGCGGCAAGGGCTGCACGCGGGGGCGGCGATGGCAGAGCCGCTGACACCAACGGCCATCGTGCGGCCGGCCGAGCGCGATCTGCCTTCGCGATCGGAGGGTCGGCCGGGTTACCGGGACGTATGCCAGCGTCATATCGTTGCCTATTTGCAACGCCGGGTGAACATGCCGCTTAACCAAATGGTCGGAAGAGCGCTTATAGTATTCTCATGTCGATCTTAAGTATAATTGCTGAGGAGGCCATGAAAATACTTGTCGTCGACGACCATGAGGACGCCCGCGACCTGACCAAAGCCGCGTTGCTGGCAGCCGGCTACCGCGATGTGCTCACCGCCGCCTCGGCGTGGGAGACGATCAGGCTGCTCGATCTCGGCCGCACCACGCAGGAGGCGCCGAACATCGATTTGCTGCTGCTCGACATCGTGATGCCCGAGTTGGACGGGATCGAAACCTGCGGGCGCATTCGCAACGACCCGCGCTACGCCGACATCCCGATCATCATGCTCACGTCGCGCGAGGACATGGATAGCTTGGCGAATGCCTTCGTCGTGGGAGCAACCGATTACATCACCAAACCAGTGAACCGCATCGAGCTCCTCGCCCGCGTGCGCGCCGCGCTCGGGCTCAAAGCAGAGCTTGAGCGGCGGCAGGCCCGCGAGCGCGAACTGCTGACGTTTCTGTCGAGTTGGGGCGACCGGCGCGCCACCCTGTGGATCGATGAGGCGACCGGCCTCTTCGTGGGGGAAGTCGCGGAAGCCTATCTGTGCGCCCTGCCGACCAACCCAGACGATGCGATCTCGGTCCTGGTGCTCGCCCTCGACCAGTTCGATGCCCTGCAATCGGCGCAGGGAGAGGCGGCCGCCCGCGCGATCCTGGCCGAGGTCGCGCTGGCCGTGCGGGCCCTCACCGCCGCCGTCGGGGTCGTCGCCGGCATCTATCGCCATGGGCTGGTCGTCGTCGTGGCGCCGAACACGAATGCCGCAGCGGCGCGCCAGCTTGGCGAGTCGCTGCGCACGCTCGTCAGGACGGTGCGCCCGAAAAGCGCCGCGTCGATCGATCGCCTCACCGCCAGCATCGCCGCCGTGACCGGGCGCGCTCGCGCCGGCGCCGATCGCGTCCGCTTGCTGACGCACGCCATTGCCGCCGTCCAAGGCGCGCACGAGGACGGCGACCGCCTGCTCTGCTCCGCGCTTTGAAAGAGCGCCTCTCGCCGATCCCGATCCGTGGCGGGCGGACGAGGCCACGCGGGCGCAATGATTGCGGATGGCCGGGCGTCAGCGCGGCGCCATGCGCGCCAAGAGGCGGTCGAGCACCGGCTCGAGCGCGCTCG
>DATBWJ010000042.1:0-2070 GCA_036514935.1 Xanthobacteraceae bacterium | reverse complement strand
GTGGAGGGGGGAGGCGCACGAGGATCACAAAAGCCTACCGAGAGAGCCGCATCATGGCACGTCGTCCCGCCACCCGCCGGATCAAAAAAGTCGGCAAAACCAGCAAAGCAAAGGCCGCCACCGCGCGCCGCAAAGCGCCGGCAAGTCCGGGCGCGCGGGCAGCCAAATGGGTCTATCGGTTCGGCGACGGCAAGGCCGAGGGCCGGGCTGACATGCGCGATTTGCTCGGCGGAAAGGGCGCCAACCTCGCCGAGATGGCCAATCTCGGGCTGCCGGTGCCGGCGGGCTTCACCATCACCACCGCGGTCTGCGCCTATTTCTACGCCAACGAAAAGACCTATCCGAAGGACCTGCGGCGGCAGGTCACCGCGGCCCTCGCGGAGGTCGGAAAGCGGACCGGCAGGACGTTCGGCGATCCCGACAACACGCTGCTCGTATCCGTGCGCTCGGGCGCGCGCGCCTCCATGCCGGGCATGATGGATACCGTGCTCAACCTCGGCCTCAACGATAAGACCGTGGCGGGACTCGCCAGGCTGTCCGGCGACCGGCGCTTCGCCTACGATTCCTACCGGCGCTTCATCACCATGTATTCCGACGTGGTGCTCGGCGTGGACGCGCATCATTTCGAGGAAATCCTCGACGACCACAAGCATGCGCGCGGCTACGTGCTCGACACCGATCTCGACGCCGACGATTGGAGCGAGCTTGTCGAGCGCTACAAGACCCGCGTGGCAAGCGAGCTTGGCCAGGAATTCCCGCAGGATCCGCACGCTCAGTTGTGGGGCGCGATCGGCGCGGTTTTCGGCTCGTGGATGAACCAGCGCGCCATCACCTACCGCCGTCTGCACGGCATACCAGAGAGCTGGGGCACCGCCGTCAATGTGCAGGCCATGGTGTTCGGCAACATGGGGGAAACCTCGGCGACCGGCGTCGCCTTCACCCGTAACCCCTCGACCGGCGAAAAGCAGCTCTACGGCGAGTTCCTCCTCAACGCCCAAGGCGAGGACGTCGTTGCCGGCATTCGCACACCGCAGGATATCACCGAGGCCGCGCGCCGGCAGTCCGGCTCCGACAAGCCGTCGATGGAACGCATCATGCCGCAGGCCTACGCGGAGCTGGTGCGCATCCACGACCTGCTCGAGCGCCACTACCGGGACATGCAGGACCTTGAATTCACCGTCGAGAAGGGCAAGCTGTGGATGCTGCAGACGCGCTCCGGCAAGCGCACCGCGCGAGCGGCGCTGCGCATCGCGGTCGAGCTCGCCAACGAGGGCCTCATCACCCGCAAGGAGGCGGTGACGCGCGTCGAGCCGGCCTCGCTCGACCAGCTCCTGCATCCGACCATCGATGCCGACGCCGAACGTCAAGTCATCGCCACCGGTTTGCCGGCCTCTCCGGGCGCAGCGTCCGGCGAGATCGTGTTCTCGGCCGACGAGGCCGAGTTGCTGCGCAGCCAGGGACGCCGGGTGATCCTCGTGCGCGTGGAGACGTCGCCCGAAGACATCCACGGCATGCACGCCGCGCAGGGCATTTTGACCACCCGCGGCGGGATGACCTCGCACGCCGCGGTCGTCGCGCGCGGCATGGGCAAGCCCTGCGTCTCCGGCGCCGGTTCGATCCGCGTCGACTATGCCGGCGACACGATGTCGGCGGCGGGCGTCACCCTGAGGAAGGGCGACGTCATCACCATCGACGGCTCGACCGGGCAGGTGCTGCAGGGCAAGGTGCCGATGCGCGAGCCCGAGCTTTCGGGCGAGTTCACGACACTGATGCGGTGGGCGGACGGCGTGCGCCGGCTGGGGGTGCGCGCCAATGCCGACACGCCGGCGGACGCGCAGGTCGCGATCAAGTTCGGCGCCGAGGGCATCGGCCTCTGCCGCACCGAGCACATGTTCTTCGAGGAAGGCCGCATCCAGGCGGTGCGCGAGATGATCCTCGCCGGCGACGAGGCGTCGCGCCGCGCGGCGATCGACAAGCTGTTGCCGATGCAGCGCAACGACTTCCTCCAGCTGTTCGAGATCATGGCCGGCCGGCCGGTCACCATCCGCCTGCTCGATCCGCCGCTGCACG
>DATBWJ010000041.1:0-2067 GCA_036514935.1 Xanthobacteraceae bacterium | reverse complement strand
CGTCCATCAGTTGCCGTGAATGGCCGGCGCGGGCTGACCGGAGGAGGCGGCAAGAGCGCTCGCCGGCGCGCCCGCCGGGCCGGGCGCCGACGCCGTGCGATCGGCCGCCTCGACCCCGCGCGCCGCCTCCTCCATCAGGCGTTCGAGGCGCACCAGCGCCTGCACGCCGCGCCGGGTCAGCAGCGCCGGGCGCGGCAGAACATCCGCGCCGTTCGGGCTTGCGTCGGAGAGGAGGTCGAGCGGCGCGATCGGGGCGGGATTGGGCGCGACGCCGGGGATGTTTTTCAGCTCGATGCCCTGATGCCCGTAGGCCATGATCTCGCGCCAGGTCATGGCCGGCAGCGAGCCGCCGGTCATGCGATTGAGCGGCGTGTAATCGTCGTTGCCGAACCAGACTCCGCCCACGTAGTTGCCGGTAAACGCCACGAACCAGGCATCGCGATAGGCGTTGGTGGTGCCGGTCTTGCCGGCCGCCTTGACGCCGTTGAGGATGGCGCGCCGGCCGGTGCCTTCCTCCACCACCTTGTTCATGATCAGCGCCATGTCGGCGGCGACCTCCTCGCTGATGGCGCGCCGCGGCTTGGGGCCGTCGCGGTCGAAGCGCCAGATCGTCTCGCCGCCGGTCGAGCGCACTTCGAGCACGGCGTGCGGTGTCACCGCCATGCCCTTGTTGGGAAAGGTGGCGTAGGCCACCGTATGGTCGAGCACCGTCACCTCGTCGGCGCCGATGGGAAGCGAGGGGGTGTCGGGCAGAGGCGTGCGCAGCCCCATCTTGCGCGCAGTGTCCACGATCATCGCGCGTCCGACCTTGGCGTTGCCCTTTCCCAGCGCGATCGACAGCTTGACCGGGATGACGTTGATCGACTTCACCAGCGCGAGCGTCAGCGTCACCGGCCCGGCGTAGGAGCGGCTGTAGTTCTGCGGGCACCAGTTGCCGATGCAGACCGGCCCGTCGACGACGATCGAGGTCGGCTTAAAGCCGTTGGCGAGCGCGGTGGCGTAGACATAGGGCTTGAACGAGGAGCCGGGCTGGCGCAGGGCGTCGGTGGCGCGGTTGAACTGGCTCGCCCCGTAATCGCGCCCGCCCACCATGGCGCGTACCGCGCCGTCGAGATCGGCGAGCACGGCGGCGGCCTGCTTGGCGTGGTAGTCGCGGCCGTACTGCTTGAGCGAGTTCTCGACCGCGTTCTCGGCCGCGCGCTGCAGGTTCATGTCGAGCGCGGTGCGCACGATGAACGAGCGCTCGCTGATGTGCTTGGGCAGCCGCTCGACGAGCTTGCGCATCTCGTCAAAAGCCCAGTCGAGATAATAGTTGGGGGCGCCCTCGTCGCGCCGGTCCATCGCGGTGGCCGGGTTCCTGCGCGCGCCGAACACCTGGCCCTCGGTCATGAAGCCGGCCTCGACGAGGTTGTCGAGCACGACGTTGGCGCGCGCGCGCGCGGCCGGCAGGTTGATGTGGGGGGCAAAGCGCGTCGGGGCCTTGAACAGGCCGGCCAGCATGGCGGACTCGGACAGGTTCACCTCGCGCGCGGACTTGCCGAAATAGTACTGGGCGGCGGCGTTCACGCCGAAGGTGCCGCCGCCAAGGTAGGCGCGGTCCATGTAGAGCTTGAGGATCTCGTTCTTGGCCAGCCGGCGCTCGAGCCACAGCGCGAGATAGGCCTCCTTCACCTTGCGCTCGATGGTGCGCTCGTTGCTCAAGAACAGGTTCTTGGCGAGTTGCTGGGTGATCGAGGAACCGCCCTGCACGACGCCGCCGGCGCGCGCATTGGTTAGGAGCGCGCGCAGCGTGCCAGCGAAATCGATGCCGAAATGCTCGTAGAAGCGCCGGTCCTCGGTGGCGAGCACCGCCTTGATCAGGTGATCCGGCAGCTCCTCGAGCGGGATCGAGTCGTTCTGCTTGACCCCGCGGCTGCCGACCTCGTTGCCGTAGCGGTCAAGGAAGACGACGGCGATCTCGGACTTGCGCAGCCAGTCCTCGTCGGAGGTCTCCTGGAACGCCGGAGTGGCGAGCGCCAGCATCAGCACCAGGCCGACGCTGCCGAGCGTTGCGGCCTCCGAGGCCGG
>DATBWJ010000040.1:0-2108 GCA_036514935.1 Xanthobacteraceae bacterium | reverse complement strand
TCGGCCTCGCCCTCCACGCTCTCGATGCCAAGCGCGGCAAGATCGCCGCGCAGGCGCGCCAACGGCCGTTCATAGACAAATCCGGTCAGGTAGTAGGAGCCGTAGGGCATCAGCTCGCCGCGCCCGATGCCGATGAACAGGTTGAAGAACTCCCGTTCGACCGCATCGGCACGCGCGGCCTTCGCAGCTTCGGCCAGCGCGGCATGGGCGAGGCCAAGCGGGCTCGCATCGCCGCGCAGAGACGCCAAGCGCCGCAGCAGCTCGCCATCCGGCGCGCGGGCGAGCAACGCGCTCAGCAGCGCGTATTCCTGCGCGCGCACGTCATCGACATCGTCGCGCGTGACGTCAGGCTGAGCGAACAAATCGGGTCGCAGCACGGCGCGGCCGATGCCGGTCGCCGCCTCGACCGCTGCCACGCGCTCGGCCGGCACTCGCGCCCAATTCGACACCGAGGGCTGCGAGATGCCGATCTTCTCAGCAAGCGCCCGTACACCTCCCGCGGCGCGAATAGCCTCGCTCAAGCCCATATCCCTCATGGCACCCCCCGGGGCCGATTGACTGGGACGACCGTGCGACGCTTTTGCCAATGCTAGGCCTATTGTTGGGAATCAATCAAGACTCGTATAGCCGCCGGCTATCAGATTTTGGCGAGGCGGGGGCTCAGCTCGGCAGGGCGCCGCCGTGTGTGCGGTGCAGCGAGCGGTCGCCATCCTCGTTCCGCGAGCAGGCAGCAACCTCTTGGTCCTGCGCGGGTGTTGCGGCCGGCATTGCTGCCGATGGCGCCGCCGCGCTGGCCGGCGCCGACGCAGCGCTGGGCGCGTGCGTATCGCTCGCCTCGGCGGCGCCTTGTCTCGGGGGCAGGGCGTTCGCTGGCGCAGACGCCGGGATCGGCCCCGCGTTGGGCTGCGGCGCTTCGGGATCCGCAGGCTCGCCGGCACCCGCCGGCCGCTCGCCCATCACCTGCGCCACCAGCTCTTGGACCTGCTGGCTGTCGTGCAGCAATCCAAAGCCGGGAACGCCGTCCGGCTGGGTAAAATCCCACTGGTTCTCGGCCAGGCCGACATAGTCGCGGATGGCCGGATCGACCTGCCAGGCCCGGCGAAGTGCCGCGCGCCGCAACTCGGCCGGCACCCCCGGCGCCAGGAACGGGCGGATGTCGGTCGACGCGGCAATCGAGTCGATCGCCGGCAGTTTTGATAGATCGACGGTTGGAATGGCATCGCTCGCGCGCGCCGCCGGTGGCTTCGCCGCTGTCGGAGTGCCCTCTTGCCCTGCCGGCGCAGGCGCCTCGCGGCTGGCGGCATCACCGGTCAAGGCGGGGTTCGCTGCGTCGCGCTTGCGGCGCGACCACCGGGTCAGAAAGGGTTCGCGCTCGCTCACCGCTTGTCGCCTTTCGCCGGCTGACGCGCGAGCGTTTGCGGATCGGCACGCTCGCGCGCGCGCTTGAAGAATGGCTGTTCGCCCTCGCGGCCGGCGAGGAAGGATTCGATGGCCTCGCGCACCGGCGTCGGCATCGCCACCGCTTCGACCAGGTCGTTGCCTGCCCCAGTAAAGGCCTCGCCCTCGCTTGGATCGGCCGTGACCGCCACCAGCTCGAACGGCGGCTCGACGCTTGGCCGCAAGACAATCCACAACGACGGAGAACCCGACGCCAGATTGGCGCGATAGAATCCGGCGCTGGCCGCATGGAGCGTGACCTCGGCGGCACCGGCATAGAAGGTGACGCGCTCCTCGTCCTGCCGGAGCACGGTCCACGGCTTGATATCCGGCGCGTCCGGCAGCGCCGCGAGCGGTCTCCACACGAAATCCGCCCACGGGCTCCTGGCCTTGCGCCGCTCGACCACGACGCCAATGGACAGGCGCTGCAGTGGTGGGGACTGGCTCATGACTCAGCCTCGCGAATGGCTGTCCGGCGGCGGCGCTGGCTCGGCTCGCGCCCGGTCGCCGTGCGGAGCTTGCCCGCTCGCGAGCTGTCTGGCCAGCGCGTCACGGTCGAGCCGGGAGTGCCCGCACGAGAGCCACAAATCCTTCACCGCCGTGGTCCTCGCGTCACCGGGTCGAACCACGAGGCCTTGGCGAGCGCCGGCACGAGCCGCCGCCGCTCGACC
>DATBWJ010000039.1:0-4627 GCA_036514935.1 Xanthobacteraceae bacterium | reverse complement strand
CGCTGCCCGAGATCGCCGCCATCACCGGCCACTCGCCGCGCTCGATCCACGATATCTTGAAGCACTATCTGGCACTGACGCCCGAGCTGGCCGACAGCGGCATCGCCAAACTGGTGAGCTGGATGGAAAAAGAGGGGATGGCGGTTTAAGGATCAGTCGCAAGCGTGCGACTTTTTCGCCACACTTTGTTCTATCTTGTTCTCAACAGATTTTTTCTAAGTGTTTGAATTCGTTGGTGGGCGCACCAGGGCTCGAACCTGGGACCCGCTGATTAAGAGTGTTCGGCCGCGCCTTTGCGGTCAAAGACTTAGGGTCGTAAATTGCGGCGATTTATGGCGAAATACGGGGAAAGTCGCACGCAATCGGCGGCCCGCGGCCGCGCGCGCTACTTCACGGACAGCAGCACTTTCCACACTTCGTTGATGATGGCGCCGGCAAAGCCGGCGACGCTGACCGCCGTGGCCAACAAAAACTTCTTAAACCGCGCCGCGCCGCGCCATTCCGCTCGCGTCTCGCGCCAATCGTCGACCAGCGGTTTGATTTCGGAAACCGTCGCCGTTAGCCCACGCACCGAAGCAGATAGCGCCTCGATCACGAGCCGCAAATCGCGCCGGTGCTGGGCGGCTCCTTCGCGCTCGCGCTGAAATTCGTCGACCATGTTGCCGACGCGTTCTTCCAAGGCGGCGCTGGCGGCGATCAGGCCGGAGATCTCCGAATTGTCTGCTTCCGGTTGTGGCAACTTGCGCCTGCGCCGGTGGGCGCGCGCCACGGTTATTTCCTGCCCAAGCTGCGCGCAATGATCATCGTCGGAACGCTTTCGCCGCGATCACCAGCGCCGCCGACGGCGGGCCGACATAGAAAAGCGCTCGCAAAATCTCATGCTCGGTTTGCTCGAACAGCCCTGGTAATCGCGCGATGCCCCACGAACCGACAACATGCTCGCGCCATTCCAGCCAAGGCAACACATACAGCCTCATCGTCGGGACAAGATGCCAGCTCGTACTGTCGCCGACGATCATCACAACATGAAACGCAAATGCCATGGCAATGAAGAACGCAGCAAGCCCGAACGGACCCCAGGCACCTTGGCTTTTCTGCACGTCGGCGCGCTGCGCCCCGGCGGCGGTGTGAGCCGATGCCGTTGTCTCGGCGAGTTGCGCGCCGCTTTCGTTTTCGCTTTTCTGCCGGGCCGTGTTGCTGGTGTGAATGTCGGTGATGGTCTTGCCGACCGTGCCCAGGATGGCATTCAGCCCGCCGGTAAAGAGCGAAGCGAGGAAACCCCACATCACACAACCTCGTCCGCCGTGTCGTCTTGGCTGAGATGCCGCACCACTTTTTGCACGTCGATGCGGCCCTTGTAGACAAGGAGCGCTCCGACCGCGATCAGCACAGCCAGCGCGACCCACACCTGCCATGGCACTCCGGCCAAGGCGGCCATGACGGTGGCGCCGGCGCCGGACAGCCATTGCATGGTGTTGCCCCACATCGTTTTTGATTTGGCGAGGGGCTTTGCTTCGCTTTCCCCGTCCTCCGCTTTCGGCGAGGGCGTTGGAATGTTGTCGTCGGCCGGCGGCGCCGCTCGCTGTTTTGGCGCCGGCGCGCTGAATTTTGCCGTCCGATCCAATTCCATAATCAGCTTGAGAACGGCCATGCCGCCGATCTGCGGGTCCATGACCTTCGAATCGTAGACGCCATCGCGAACGAACTTGCCGGGCTTCTGGATATTGGTGCCGCCCCACAGATACGGCGAGGGGATGTTGCGTGACGGCGAGCGGTAGCCGAAGCCGTTGAACGCTTCCATCGCATAGGCGACGCGCGCCGCGTTCCATGTTTTGACCTGATCGAGGCGGTCAATCGCCAGGGCGTCCTCGGCGCCATCCTCGAACGACTTCCACGGTCCGCGCCCCTTCGGGACGATTGTGGTCACGCGGTTGAGCGGCTGGCCGTTGCCCAAGTAGGTGTTGAAATTGCCGCTGCTCTCCCGCATGTGCAGGCAGCCGACGACGAACCACGGCACGCCGGTTCGCCGCTCGACTTCCAGATACCGCGCTTTGCTGGCAATCACCTTGCGAGCCTGAGCGGCGGCGGCTTGGGTCTTGAGCACGGTCATTTGCGCCCACAGCCGCTCATATTCGGGCCGCAGTCGTTCGAGGGAATATTGCGCCATGTCACTTCATCCTTGCGATAAGTCGCTGCACCACGCTCATGGCATCGGCCAAGTCCGATTTGATGCCGGCAATGCCGCGGTGATCGAGCCACCAGCCGATGCCGAGGCCGGCGGCGAGAAGCCATCCGATGATTGCGAATGCGGTCATGGCGTGATCTCCGCAAACGCCACGTCGATTTCGGCGGTGGTCGTGATCGTTAAGCCGTCGATGGCCGCTGCGACCTCGGCTTCCTTGGCGCGGCACGCCTGCACACGGCTGCCGACGGCGTCGGCCAGCGCGAGCATCGCGACGCGGTTCAACGTGAGAAAACCGCCGTCGGCCGTTTTCCATTCGACGCCGAGCGACGGATTTTGTTCGAGATAGCTGACCGTCGCGCAAATCCTGGCCTGGCTGTCGCGGTCGGTCGCGATGGCCTTGGCGTTGAAAACGATGCCTCCGCTCTCGATCACATAGCGCTTGGCCGCCGCGTAGGCTTTCAGATCGAGCACGGGCGCTTGCGGGTCGGGCTCGGGCGGCGCTTCCGCGTCGAAGCTCGCCAACACGGTCGCCGCCGCCGCGCGCTGCTCGGCGGTGGCCGCGGCCTTGAAATCGATCCGCCAACTTGCACGATTGCTTTCGTTGCCGATGCTGACGCCGTCGATCGGGCAAACGTTGGCGATGGCAGCGGTCAAGTTCTTGAGCGGGAAGGTCATGGATCACATCCTGAAATGGCCGACCAGGCCGCCTTGCGAGGCGTTGCCGCTGCCTGAGAAAACGCCGCCGGCGCCGCCGATTTCGAGCGCCTGGAGATAGCGCAGACCGGCGCCCGGGAAGCCTACGTAAGCCGCTTGCAGCGATGATCGCCCGGCGGCGACCGTGGTGACGGAAAGCGCCGGCTGGGTGTTCACTTGAGCATCATGGTTATGCGTGCTGGTAGAGCCCGTGCCATTGAGTTGAGCCTGCGTTGCCTTGATACCTGTCGCCGCCGACGTGCTGTCAAGGCCCACACCAATGCCAACATCGGCGTTGGAGCTTTGGGCAACGCAGTGATAATTTGCCGCGACCCGATCCTCCGACACGCCGACGACGAAGTTGATGCGGTTGCCGGTCGAATTGTTGGCCGAACGCAGCGTCGCGGTCGTATAGGACCAGGTCGATGCGCTGTCCTGCACCAGCGCCTCGACATCGGTCCTGTTGTAGTAGTTGTAGACCAACAAATTCGCCGCCGTGCCGCCCGAGGCCGCGCCGCCGAATGAGTATTCGGTCTGGCCGTCGGTTGCCGTGGTGGCGAACGAGCCGAGATAGCGCCGCGTGGTGGCGCCGGTCTTGACCAAGACGCCGTCTTGCGTCGTCAGCGCGGTCGCGCGCGTGGTGGGGTTGGTCCAGGCACAGAGTTCGGCCTTCGCCGTGCCGGCATTGCTGTAATCGAACAGATCGTAGACGGTGCCGGCCGGCGCCGTGAAGGTGAGGGACGACGACCCCGTGATGGTGGGCGTATTGTTGAGCGTGACGTGCGTGGCATCGTCGAGCGTGCTGATCGTCGTGTTGGCGGGAATGCCGGTGCCACTCACCTTGAAGCCAGGCACCAGCTGGCTGGCGTCGGGCACCACGATCTGATTGCTCGCGGTCGACAGGTCGCAGGTCTGCGTATCGATGAGCTTAATCGAGTGTTCGGCGGCGGCGACGATGTCCCAGGTGGCGGCGCCGTCGTACAGCCCGATGTGCTTGCCGCCGATCGACACCACATAAACGACGGTTTTCGCCAGTTGATCCGACGTCATCACCGGCACGCCGCTGGCCAGCGACAGCCTGAAATTACAGACGCCGTAGGGCGAGGCCGCGCCGCCGCCGGCCGGCGTCTGCCAGGAGGCATCCTCGCGCAGGAAGCGCGTGGTGCCGGCGGACGAGCCCGGAGAGGGCACCAGGCCCTTGGCGTGGCTGGCGCCGGAGGCGACGAAGACATCGAGCACCGCGGTGACCTGCGCGCCGGTCAGTTCCGCCGGCGCCGCCGCGCCGCCCGACACGTTGCCGAGAATGCGGTTGTTGGCGATGTTGGCGAGCTTGGCCAGCGTCACCTGCGCGTTGTCGATCAAGGACGTGATGATGATCGAGACGGTGGCGAGCGCGCCGAGGCCGAGCGTCGTGCGCTGGGCGGCGGCGTCGGTGCCGGCGGCGAGCGCGCGGCCGGCCGCCGTCATCGGGATTTCTTCGACCACACCGGCGCCGGACGACGAGCGGCCGAGCACCCGGTCGGTGCCGGTGACGTTCTGCATCTTGCCGTAGGTCACCGCCGAATTGGTGATGTCGGAGGTGTCGACGGTGGCTTTCAGCGCCAGCGCGCCGAGGCCGAGCAGCGTGCGTTGCGCGGCGGCGCTGGCGGCGGCGGCCATGTCGAGGCCGGCCGCGGTGATGGCGCCGAGCACCTTGATCAGCTTGCCGGTGGCGCCGTCGAAGCCGGCCAGATAGCCGTCGGTGGCCGA
>DATBWJ010000038.1:0-3239 GCA_036514935.1 Xanthobacteraceae bacterium | reverse complement strand
CGTTTTCCTGTAAGCGCCTGGCCGAGCCTGCCTCGGTAGCCCCTGAGGGCCAAGTCCAAAGCCGTCCCCGCGCGTCAGGCGTCGCCGTCGCCAAGATCCCCATCGACCGCGAAATCGTCGAGCGCCTCATCGTCGAAATCGACATCGTTGTCGTTGTCGAACAGCCCGGTGTTGCGGTCGCTGTCCTCGAGCGCCCCCGCGCGCTGGCCGCCGACATCGTTGAGGCCGGCCTCGCGCGCAAGGTCGCTGCGCGTGGCTTCATCGCCCCACGGCGCGCGGCGCTCGCCCAAAAACTCCTCGCCGGAAGCGCCGCGATGGCCGCCCATGAGCGACTGGATGGCGCTGAACAAGAGGCCGCCGCCGATGACGCCGGCCGCTGTCGCCGCAGCGGTGCCGAGAAACGAACTGCCGCGTCCAACCCCCTCCTGCGCGCCCTGCGGAGGGGGCGCGGCCTGCCCGGCTGACCAGCCCGCGCCTGGGCGGACCGAAGGGACCGATCCGCGCCGCTCATCGCGTGCGTGCATGGTCTCGCGCATGCTGTCGAGGAAGCCTGGGCGGGGTGCCTCGGCGCCCTCGAGCTCCTGAATGCGGGCGTCGGCGCGTTTGAGCGCCTCGTCCTGCACCAGCACGGTCTGCACGAGCGCGTAGACCGCATGCGGCGCGCGTGCGAGCCCCTCGCCGATCGCGCGCTCCGCCTCGCCATCGCGCGCATGATTTTCGAGCGAGGCCAGGCGATCGAACAATTCCGTCACGAGCTGACGTTCCTGCGGGGTCATCTTTTGCCTCCTCTGGCAGCGGGCGGCCTTCTCCGGCTCGCCATCGCGGCCCGCCTTGCTTCCGGCCTTGCCTGCGTCCACGGCCGGCGGTCCTCCCATATGGGCTGCGCGATAGGGGAGAGAAATGGCAGCTTCGTGATTTTCAACCGGTCGCGCCCGCCCCATGCCGTGGCACAGCGCCGCACGCTGCCTGCCGGCTCATAGCAGCGCCACGTTCTTGGCGGCCATGATCGCCGGATACGCCTCGCTCCTGAAGAATTCGTATTCGCGCTCGCGCAGCGTGGTCAACGCGTCGCAGCGTGCGAGCTCGGCGTCCACCAGGCCGGGATGGCACATGATGAGGCCGCCGTCGGGCAGGCCGTCGAGGAATGTCGGAAACAGCTCGGCAAAGCGCGCCTGCGGCCGGAACTGATAGGTTCCCGCGAAGGCGGGGTTGGTGGCAACGCCGGCGGCGGCGGCATGCCGGCGAAAGCGGCGGCTGAGGAGGTCGAGCAGCACCGCCTTGCGATCGAAGGGCGCGCCTGACGCCCGCCCGCATTGCCGGACCCAGGCCTGCGGCGCAGCGTCCTTGATGACCGCGAGCACGCCCGCGCTGATGCCAGGCAACAGATGGACATGCTGATGGCCGTCGACGAAGTCAGGCGGGCGGCCGAACGCCGAGCGGAATGTGGCGATCTGCGCGCGCAGCTCGGCGGCCGCCGCCGCGCGATCCACTCGGCCCAGCAGGGCGGCAACGAGGACGCGCCCGAGCGGCGCAAACGTGCCCGCGCGGGTCGCCAGTGCGCCGGGACCAAGCGGTCTGAAGGGCGCGGTCAGCGTCAGGTGCACCCCGATGGCGAGGCGCGCCTGCGCCCGCAGCGCCGCCAAGCGGTCCGCCTCTTGCTGGTCGAAGCCGTGCCCCACCACCATGACGGAGGCGGCGTTGATGCGGCCGCCGGCGAGGAGATCGCGGATCGCGGCGTTGACCGAGCGCGAAATGCCGTAGTCGTCGGCGACGAGCCAGATGCGCCGCGGGCGCCGCGCGGTCGCGGTCATGTCCACGGCCCGACCATCATTCCGCAGCGGTGCGCGCGGGCTGTTGCGCCTCGGCCAGCTTGAGGCTGCGCTCGGCGACGAAGTAGACCGGCCGCGCCTTGATCTCGGACAGGACCTTGCCGATGTACTCGCCCATGATGCCGATCATGAGGAGCTGCACGCCGCCGATCACCATGATGCTGACGATGAGGGATGGATAGCCCGGCACCGTGCGCTCGTAGACGAACGCCTCGATCAGCATCCACGCCCCGAAGACGAGCGCGCTCGCTGCGAACAGCAGGCCGAGCAGGCTCGCAAGGCGCAGCGGTGCCACCGAGAACGACGTGAGCCCTTCGACCGACAGGCCGATCAGCGTGCCGAGGCGCCAGGTGGTGCGGCCGTGCCGGCGCGGCTCGGGCTCATAATCGACGCGGAGCTGGCGAAAGCCGATCCAGCTCGCCAGCCCCTTGAAGAAGCGGTTGCGCTCGGGGAGCTGGCGCAGGGCCGCCGCTGCGCGCGGGGACAGCAGGCGAAAATCGCTGGCGTCGTCGGGGATTTTCTGGCGCGCGCCCCAGTTGATGAGCGCATAGAACGCCTTCACCGCCAGCCGTCGCAGCGCCGATTCGTTCGTGCGATGGGCCTTGGCCGTGAACACCACGTCATAGCCGCCGTCGAGCCAGTGGCCGACCAGCGTCTCGATGAAGGCGGGCGGGTGCTGTCCGTCGCCGTCGATGAACAGCACGGCGCCGAGGCGGGCGTGGTCGAGGCCGGCCAAGAGCGCGGCCTCCTTGCCGAAATTGCGCGACAGCGAGACCACCTGCACGTCGACGCCGTCGGCCGCCAGCGCCTCGGCGGCGGCGCGCGTGGCATCGCGGCTGCCGTCATCGACATAGACGAACTCGCAGGCAAGCCCGCGCGCCTCCCGCAGCGCGCGCGCCACCTGCGTCAGCCGCCCGTGCAGCGCGCGCAGGCCGTCCGCCTCGTTGAACAGCGGCACGACAATCGACAGGCCCGCAGCCGCGCTCCCTGCGCCGGGCGCGCCGGACATCCACGCGTTGCGGTCGGTCAGGGCGGCAACCATGATCAACTAATGTGCTCTCGGCACTCCTATACCGCAATCCAGGCTCGTTGTCGCCCGACCCGGCTCGGCGAAAAGCGCGCGCCATGCTAAGCGGGTGGCCATGACAGCGCCCATGCGGCGCCTCGCGCGCGCCGCTATCGATGCGGTGCGCAGGCGCATCACCCTCTTGCGCAAGGCGGGCAGCTTTGCCGCCGTCGGCCTCGTCAATACGCTCATCGATTTCGGCGTGTTCGTGCTCGCCTACCAGGTGCTGGGGCTGCCACTGGTGCCGGCCAACGTGCTCGCCTGGCTGGTCGCGGTGTCCGGTTCCTACGTGCTCAACTCGTTCATCACCTTTGCGGCGGAGTCAGGGCGCAAGCTCACGCCGC
>DATBWJ010000037.1:0-5773 GCA_036514935.1 Xanthobacteraceae bacterium | reverse complement strand
GAACCCCCCCGGGCCCCTCCGGCAGCGGACCCGCCAGCGGGTCGCCGCCCTTGAGCGCGACGTTCGCGATGCCGGTCAGGCCCTGGAAATCGAGGCCGACATAGGTGTCGCGCCGCACCGGCACGTTCGAGTCGATGGAGATCATGGCGATGACCTCCTGCGGATCGTGCGGGTTGAGCCGCAGTTCGGAAACCTCGCCGACGCGCATGCCGTTGAACAGCACGGTCGCGCCCGTGCGCAAGCCGCCGACCGAGCCCTTGAACACCACGTTGTAGGTCGCTCGCGTCCCGGTCACGGTGCTGGTGCGGAACCAATGGACGAAGCCGAACGCGGCCGCCAGCACCGCCAGAGTGAAAAAGCCGATCAGGACGTAGTTTGCCTTGGTTTCCATGCCGCACCTCAACTCACATGCTGCTCGGCCTCGCTCAGTACCACCCGCGCACGCTTACCACGGAAATAGGCCTTCACCCACGGATGCTCGGATGCCAGCATGGCCGATATCGGGCCGGCCACGATCACCTTGCCGTCGGCCAGCACCGCGATCCGGTCGCAGATCGTGTGCAGGCTGTCGAGGTCGTGGGTCACCATGTACACGGTCAGGCCCAGGGTCTGCTGCAGCGTGCGGATCAACTCGTCGAACTCGCCGGCGCCGATCGGATCGAGGCCCGATGTGGGCTCGTCGAGAAACACGATCTCGGGGTCGAGCGCCAGCGCGCGCGCGAGCGCCACGCGCTTGATCATGCCGCCCGAAAGCTCGGCCGGATACTTGTCGCACACGTCCGCGCTCAGCCCGACCATTTCGAGCTTGGCGACGGCGATCTCATCCATCAGCCGTTGCGACAGATGCAGGTACTCCCGCATGGGAAACTGGACGTTCTGGATGGTGGTGAGCGAGGAGAACAGCGCGCCGTGCTGGAACAGCACGCCCCATCGCCGCTCGATCGCGCGCCGCTCCTGCTCGCTCGCCTTGTCGAGGTCGACGCCGAACACCTCGACGGTGCCTGCCTGCTTCGGCAGCAGGCCGAGGATGGTGCGCATGAGCACGGTCTTGCCGGTGCCGGACGCGCCGACGAAGCCCAGCACCTCGCCGCGAACGACGTCGAGCGAAAGAGCATCGAGCACCTTCTGGCCGTTGAGCATCACGACCACGTCGCGCACGCGAATGACGTTATCGACGTTGCCGAGCGGCCCGAGCATCGGTTCATTTTCCGATGGCGGCGAAGAACATGGCGAACATGCCGTCGAGCACGATCACCAGGAAGATCGACTTGACCACCGAGGAGGTCGTCTGCAGGCCGAGCGACTCCGCGCTGCCCTTGACCTGAAGGCCCTCGACGCTGGCGATGATGCCGATGACCATCGCCATGAAGGGCGCCTTGCTCATGCCGACCTCGAAATGGTCGAGCGAGATCACCTCGCGCAGGCGCGACAGGAAGACGTCCGGGTTCATGCCGCCGTAGAGCCAGCACACCACGCCGCCGCCATAGAGCGCCGCCATCGAGCCGAGGAACGTAAGCATCGGCAGGGCCAGGACCAGAGCGGCAAGGCGTGGCAGGATCAGCACATCGACGGGATCGAGACCCATCGTGTGCAGGGCATCGACCTCCTCGCGCATCTTCATGGAGCCGAGCTCGGCGGTGTAAGAGGAGCCCGAGCGACCGGCGATCATGATGGCGACGATCAACACGCCGATCTCGCGCAACACCAGGATGCCGAGCATGTCGACGACATAGACCTCGGCGCCGAACTTGCGGAAATGGAAAATGCCCTGTTGGGCGATGATGGCGCCGATCAGGAAGGTGATCAGCAGGATGATGGGCACCGCGCGCCAGCACACCCGCTCCAGGTGGTGGACCATCGAGGTCAGGCGGAAGGCCCTGGGTCGGTGGATGGTTCGCAGGACGGCCGCCACCACCGCGCCGAGCATGCCGATGTTCAACAGGATGTCGCGCGCCAACAAGTTGGCGGTGCGATTGATGGCGGCCACTGCCGAGCCGAGGAGGTTTTCGCTCAGCGGCGCCGGCTGCGTGCGGTTGACGTGGTGGGCCTCCTCGATCAGGCCACGATAGTGGGCGGGCAGGCCGACGACGTTGATGCCGCGCCCCTCGCCGCCGATGCTGCGGATGAGCCGCTCGAGCAGCCAGGCGCCGAACGTGTCGAGGCGCTCGACCCCGGCCATGTTGATGTCGACCGTGCGCACCGCTTGGCCCTGCTGGACGGCGCCGTCGATCAGGCCTTCGAGGTCGCTGGCGTGTTCCGCAATCCAGGCGCCGGCGGCCGCCAGTTCGAGGCGGTCGTCCACCACCACGCTCTTGAGCAAGGGTTCGCCGCTCACCGTCATGCTCACGCGGGCGCGGCCGCGCGGGCGCTGCCTCGACGCCGCTCTTGAGGGCCGCCTTTCCCTGGCCCCATACTTGATCATAAGTACCGGGGATGTCGAGTGTTTCCCGCTGGTTAACAAGTCATGAACGCGCTCGCTTGCAATATGGTTAACGTGCGCGCGGAGCGCTGGCCGATCGCCGGCGACTTCACCATCAGCCGCGGCTCGAAGACGCAGGCGGAGGTGGTCGTGGTCGAGCTTGCCGCCGGCGCCGATCGCGGGTGGGGCGAATGCGTGCCCTACGGACGCTACGGCGAAACCGTCGCTGGCGTGATGGCGGCGATCGAGTCCATGCGCGACAAGCTGGCGCAGGGGCTCGACCGCGCCGAGCTGCAGCGCGCCCTGCCGCCGGGCGCCGCCCGCAATGCGCTCGACTGTGCGCTATGGGATCTCGCGGCCAAGCGCAGTGGGCGGCCGGTGCACGAGCTTGCCGGCCGTCCCGCCCCGCAGCCGGTGCGGACCGCCTACACGATCTCGCTCGGGACGCCGGAGGCGATGGCCGCGGCGGCGCGCGCGGCCGGCCGGTCCCTGCTCAAGATCAAGCTCGGCGCGCCCGGCGATCCTGCGCGCCTCAACGCCGTCCGGCGGGCGGCGCCCCGAGCCGAGCTGATCGTCGATGCCAACGAGGGCTGGAGCCGCGAGAACCTTGCCGAGAATTTCGCCGCCTGCGTGGCCGCCGGTGTGACGCTGGTAGAGCAGCCGCTGCCGGCGGGGGACGACGCCGCCCTCGCCGTAGCGCGTCCGGTTCCCGTCTGCGCCGACGAGAGCGTGCACACGCGCGCCACGCTGCCGGCGCTCAAGGCCAAATACGATGCGATCAACATCAAGCTCGACAAGACCGGCGGGCTGACCGAGGCGCTGGCGCTCGCCGAGGAAGCGCGCCGGCTCGGTTTTGCCCTCATGGTCGGCTGCATGGTGTCGACCTCGCTCGCCATCGCGCCGGCGATGCTGGTCGCCCAGGACGCGCAAGTCGTCGATCTCGACGGCCCGCTCCTGCTCGCGCGCGACCGGCCGCACGGTTTGCGCTACGAGGGCAGCGTGATCCATCCGCCGAGCCGCGCGCTGTGGGGATGAGCGGTCCTCACTTGGCGGTATGCCCGCGCAGCCCGACATAGGCGTAGAGCGCGACCGCCGTGCCGACCGCGGCGAGCAGCGCCATCGCGACGTAGGCGAGGTCTCCATAGGCGCGGAACAGGATCCCGGACATGCCCATCGCGGAACCGAAGATCACCGCCTGCGCGGCCGCAAAATCGCCTTGCGCGGTGGCGCCGAGCCCCGCGGGCGCAACGCGCGCCAAAACCAGCATCGCCCCGATGTGCGTTGCGCCAAACGACAGCGCATGCAGGCATTGCAGAGCCGGCAGCAGGACGAACGGCGGGTCGAACGCCATCGCCGTCCAGCGCACGAGTCCGCCGATGGCACCGAGCACCACCAGCGCGAGCGGTCCCAGAAAGCGGGCGAGAAACCCGGAAGCGGCAAACAGTGCGATCTCGGCAATCACGCCGAGCGCCCACAGCGCGCCCACCGTGGTATTGCCCAGGCCCTTGGCGGTCCAATCGAGGGTCGAGAACCCGTAGTAGACCGTGTGGCTGGCCTGCACCAGGCTGCACGCTACCACGACCGCAACGAACACCGGCGCACGCCACAGCGACCTTGTCGCAGCCCGCTCGATGCGCGGGCCGTGATGGACGGCGAGCGGCACCAGCATCCAGGCAGAGACGGCGGCGACAGCGAAGGCTGCAACCAGCAGCCAGATGATGCTGCCGCGCGCCAAAATGCCGATGAGGACACCGCCGCCGATATTGGCGGCGATGAAGGCGGCGGAGGCCCACAGCCGCACCGGTCCGTAGGCGCGCTGGCGCTCGGCGAGTCCGCGCAGCGCGTAGGCGTCAGTCAACGGCAGGCCCGGCGTGAAGAAGAAAGCGGCGATGAACATCACGACGAGGATCGCCATCAGGCCGTCGGCGAAACCCATGAGGATGTGACCGGCCACAGCGCCGATGGTGGTGATGAGGATCGCTTCCCGCAGCGCGTTGAGGCGATCCGCGACGCGCGTGATGAGCGGCACGAAAAAGATGCGCACCAGGGCCGGGATCGCGAGCACGAGACCGATCTTGCCGGCATCGAGCCCCTTATGCTCGAGCCAGAGCGGAAAGAACGGCATGGCGATCCCGGCGACGATGCCGCTGGTGGCGTAGTAGACCGCAAGCCGCGGGGCGAATCCGTCGCTGGTTCGTGAGGGATGACGCATGGGGTGCTGGGGTTCGATGTTTTGTGGCCGCGACGTCGCAGCGCCGGCGCCGACCGATCGAACGCCATGATGGATCAACGATATAAATGAACGAGTGATCGACGGCTAGGCGACCAGGCGCGCGAACAGTTCGGGATCGACATTGCCGCCGGACAGGATGGCGACGGCCACCTTGTCGCGCACATCGATCCTGCCGGCGAGCAGCGCCGCCAGCGCGACCGCGCCGCCGGGCTCGACCACGAGCTTCAACTCGCGGAACGCGAAGGCGACCGCCCGGCCGGCTTCCTCGTCGCTCGCCACGACGCCGTCGCCCACCAGCGTGCGGTTGATCTCGAAGGTGAGCCTGCCGGGCGCCTGCGCCATCAGCGCATCGCAAATCGAGCCGGTGATGCTGCTGTTGCGCTCGCGCCGTCCGCTGCGAAACGATCGCAGGTGATCGTCGAAGCCGGCGGGCTCCGCTGTATAAAGCCGCGCCGCCGGCACGCGCGCCTTGACCGCGAGCGCGATGCCGGCGATGAGCCCGCCGCCGGAGGCGTTGACCACGACGATATCGGGCGCAAGTCCCTGCGCCGCCAAATCCTCGACGATCTCGCGGCCCGCCGTCCCCTGCCCGGCAATGATGAGCGGATCGTCGTAGGGCGGCACCAGCACCGCGCCGCGCTCCTCGGCGATCCTGCGCGCGATCGCCTCGCGGTTCTCGCGCAGCCGATCGTAGAGCACGACCTCGGCGCCGAGCGCGGCGGTGCGCTCGCGCTTGGGGCGGGGCGCATCGGAGGGCATCACGATGAGCGCGGGCATCGCCAGGAGCTTGGCCGCGGCGGCAACGCCCTGGGCGTGGTTGCCGGAGGAGAACGCGACCACCCCGCGCGCGCGGCTTTCTGCCGGGATCGCGGCAAGCCTGTTGTAGGCGCCGCGGAACTTGAACGAGCCGGTGCGCTGCAGCGTCTCGGCCTTGAGGAATATGCGGCCGCCGGTCAGTGCGTCGAGGGTGGGCGAGGAGATGAGCGGCGTGCGCACGGCCACGCCGGCAAGACGCATTGCCGCCTCGTCCACGTCGGCCGACGTCGGCAACGCGGCCGGTGCGTCGGTGAACTGGGCCATGGGTGAGCCTAGCGCCTCCCCGTGCCGGCCAGCAAGGGCGT
>DATBWJ010000036.1:0-8691 GCA_036514935.1 Xanthobacteraceae bacterium | reverse complement strand
GTTCGCCCGCCAGGTGGAGGAGGCAATCGGCATCACGGTCTCGATCGGGCTGTCCAGCAACAAGTTCTTGGCCAAAATCGCGTCTGATCTCGACAAGCCGCGCGGATTTGCGGTGTTGAGCCAGAGCGAGGCTGCCGCGTTTCTGGCGCCCAAGCCGGTCACCTTCATCTAGGGCGTGGGCAAGGCCATGGGCGCAAGCCTGGCGCACGCGGGATTTCGCACGATCGCTGACCTGCAACGCGCCGAGGAAGCCGACCTGATGCGCCGTTTCGGCGCCGAGGGGCTGCGGCTCGCCCGCCTCGCGCGCGGCATCGATCATCGCGAGGTCACCCCCAACCGCGCGGCCAAGAGCGTGTCCTCCGAGACCACGTTCCCCGCGGATCTCGCGGCTTTTCGCGCGCTGGAGCGGATATTGTGGGAGCTGTGCGAGCGGGTGTCGGCGCAGCTCAAATCCAAAAGCCTGGCCGGCGCGACCGTGACGCTCAAGCTCAAGACCAGCGATTTCCGCCTGCGCACGCGCGCACGCGCCCTCCCCGCGCCGACGCAACTTGCGGCCAGGATTTTTGAGGCCGGCCGGGAACTGCTCGTGCGCGAGACGGACGGCACCCCATTTCGGCTGATCGGCATCGCGGTATCGTCGCTGTGGACCGCCGCCGACGCCGACCCCGCCGATCTCGTCGACCCGCGCGCTCAGCGCACGGCGGCGGTCGAGCTTGCCGTCGACCGCCTGCGCCAGAGGTTTGGCGCTGACGCCGTGATCAAGGGCTTGGCGCTCGATGACGAGAGCGAGGGGGCGCTCGATCGCTAAGGGGAGCGGCGCTGCGCGGCCCCGTTCGACCGCACGATTTCACGGGCAGGGCTTGGCTTCCTTGAGTTCAAGCTGGCTCATGTCACCGGCCACCACGAATTCGCCATAATCGAGGTTGAGCGCGCGCGAGATGCCGTTCTCGAACAGCTCGAACCCAATCGAATAGACCGGGGTCTGCTCACCGCCCCGCGCCGCGCCGCGCTCAAAATAGCTGATCGTCACCGGCCAGCGCTTGAGGCTGGTCAGCGCGGCGTGGGCGGCCGAGGCGTCGGCGGGCTTTTTCTCGGGCGCAATCGGTTGCCCGATCACCGTGAGCGTGTCGAACACCTTCGCTCCGTTCTCCGAGCCATCATAGACCGGAAACTCAAGCAGCGGCCTGCCATCGATCGCGGCCTCGACGATGCGACGCATGTGCTGGGCGGGAAAGACCATATCCGCGCTGAGGTTGAACGACTTCTCCTGCGGCTTGGTGAGCCTGACAGCGACGGCGTCGGCGTTCCGCTCGGCCCAGCCGTCGACCGAATCGACCATTTTCTGGTTGAGATAGTTTTGCGAGTTGAAGCGAAATGTCTTCGCCATTCCGTCCTCCCAGGTGATGGCGCGCAGATCGCTGAGCGAAGTTCGGCCTTCGCCCGAATCGATCTCCGAGACCTGGCGGAATTGCAGGCCGTAACCTTCGCAGGGGCTGCCCGAAAAATCGTAGAGAATACGGCCGCGCAGCGCCTCAATGGGGCGACTGCCGGCCGCGCGCAGCAACTTCAGCTCGTAGACGGCGCGGTGCGGGGCGAGCGTCACTGGCCCCGCCGCCGCGGCCGGCGTGACCATGATCAGCGCCGCGGCCGCGCCGACGGCAGAAACGCTATGCGGCGAAAAGAGATAACGTGCCATGGGCCCTCCGCAATCCCGCGCCGAACATAGGGGCGGTGCGCTCGGCCTGCAACGTCGCCCGCTTGCGTCCACTGGCCTGATCGGATCAGATTCGGTGCGGTAGTGACGCCAACCCCGGGGTGCATCATGGCCGGCGCGATCGAGAGGAAGCTCACCGAGCTTGGAATCGTCCTGCCCACGCTCTCGCCACCGATTGCCAATTACGTGGGCTTTGTTCGCGCCGGCAACCTGTTGTTCGTGTCCGGCCAGTTGTGTCTGGGCGAGAATGGCCAACTCGTCGCCAGGGGCAAGCTCGGCGCGCAAGTGTCCGCGCAAGAGGGCCAGAGGGCGGCGCGCGCGTGCGCGATCAACCTGCTCGCCCAATTGAAGTCCGGGCTGGGCGACCTCGACAAGGTGACGCGCGTCGTCCGCCTCGGCGGCTTCATCAATTCGGCGCCTTCCTTTGTCGAAGCGGCCGTGGTCATGAACGGCGCATCGGACCTGATGGTCGCGGTATTCGGCGACAAGGGCCGCCACGCCCGCACCACCGTCGGCGTCGCCGCCCTGCCGCTTGATGCGGCCGTCGAGGTCGAGGGCCTGTTTGAAGTCTCCTGATGGTGTCAACGCTCGACTGGCTCCTCGCACGGCCGATCGCCCATCGCGGCCTGCATGACGCACGGCGCATGATCGAGAACACCGCCAGCGCGGTCAGCGCGGCGATCGAGGGCGGCTACGGGGTCGAGGTCGATCTGCAGGTGTCGGGCGACGGCGAAGCCATGGTCCATCACGATTTTGACCTCGGCCGCCTCACCGAAGGCGGCGGCGCGCTGGCGGCGCTGCTGGCTGCCGACCTCAGGCGGGTCCGCTTCAAGGCAACGAGCGATCACATGCTGACGCTGGGCGAGTTGTGCGACCTGGTCGGCGGCCGCGCGACGCTTGTCCTCGAACTGAAAAGCCGGTTCGACGGAGACAGCCGCCTCGCTCTGCGCGCGGCGGCAGTGCTGAAGGCCTACCCGGGCCCAGTGGCGGCGATGTCGTTTGATCCGGACCTCGTGGCCGCGCTCCGGCACGCCGCGCCGGGCTTGGCGCGCGGGATCGTGGCCGAGCGGCGCTACAATCATCCGGATTGGGGTGCCCTGACCCAGCATCAGAAGCGCCGATTGGCGTTCCCATTGCATGCGCCCACCTCGCGGCCCATGTTCGTGGCCTACGCCGTCGACGACCTGCCGGCCGTCGCTCCCTGGGTGGCGCGCACTGTGTGCAGGCTGCCGCTTATCGCCTGGACTGTGCGCACCGCGGCCCAGCAACGGCGCGCCCGGCGCTGGGCGGATCAGATGATCTTCGAGGGCATTCGCCCATAGGCGCAAGAAAGTCGGCTAACCACCACAGATGGCGAAGGAACGTGCCGTGCGCATCCGAGTGCTGGACAGTATCGCAGAGGTGGCCGCCGCCGACTGGGATGCCTGCGCCAACCCGAATACTCATCTATATTCTGAGCCCGAGCGCACGCCGAGTGATAATGATAAACTTGTTGAACAACATACATATAATCCTTTCATATCTCATGCTTTTCTGTCGGCGCTTGAAGTTTCCGGCTCGGCCACCGCCAAGACCGGTTGGCGCCCGCAGCACCTCATTGCCGAAGCTGACGGCCGCATCGTCGGAGCGGTGCCGTGCTACCTGAAATCGCACTCGCGCGGCGAATACGTCTTCGACCGCGGCTGGGCGGAGGCCTTTGAGCGCGCCGGCGGCCACTACTACCCCAAGCTGCAGGTGTCGATCCCCTTCACGCCGGCGAGCGGCCGCCGCCTGCTCGTCGCTCCCGGGCCGGCGGCCGAGCGCGTGCGCGGGGCGCTGGCCGACGGCTTGATCGAGCTGTGCCACCGCCACGCGGCCTCCTCGGTGCACGTGACGTTCCTGCCGGAGAGCGAATGGAAGCTGCTGGCGCGACACGGCTATCTCCAGCGCATCGATCAGCAGTTCCACTGGGAGAATGCCGGCTACGCCACGTTCGAGGACTTCCTCGGCGCGCTTGCGGCGAGAAAGCGCAAGGCCATCCGGCGCGAGCGGCGCGACGCCGTCGCACACGGCATCGAGATCTGCTGGCTCACGGGTTCGCAGCTCACAGAATCGGTCTGGGATACGTTCTTTGCGTTCTACATGGAGACCGGCTCGCGCAAATGGGGTCGGCCCTATCTCACGCGCCGCTTCTATTCGCTCGTCGGCCGGCAAATGGCGGACCGCATCCTCTTGGTGATGGCCAAGCGCGCGGGGCGATACATTGCGGGCGCGATCAACTTCATCGGCGCCGATACCCTGTTCGGCCGCCACTGGGGCGCGATCGAGCACCATCCGTTCCTGCATTTCGAGCTTTGCTATTATCAGGCGATCGAATACGCCATCCGCCATGGCCTGGCGCGCGTGGAGGCCGGAGCGCAGGGCGAGCACAAGCTCGCCCGCGGGTATCTGCCGCAGGTCACCCGTTCGGCGCACTACGTCGCCGACCCGGCGCTGCGGCGGGCGGTAGCGGATTTTCTCGCGCGCGAGCGCGCCTATGTGGCGGCGGCGGGCGAGGAATTGGGCGAGATGTCGCCGTTCCGCCGCGACCGGGAGACGGAGAACGCGTAGGCGCGGCCTTGACGATGTCCCGCCGCGCTCGCCAGACTTGCTGACCAAGGCGCCGCGAGGAGGAGATCATGCCGAACTACGATCCGAACAACGTGTTCGCAAAAATTCTCCGCGGCGAGATTCCTTGCCACAAGGTGTACGAGGACGACGGGGCATTTGCCTTCCTCGACATCATGCCGCGCGCGCCCGGCCACACTCTGGTCGTCCCGAAGTCGCCGGCGCGCAACCTCCTGGACGCGAATCCCGACGACGTCGCCCACGTCATGAAAGTGGCGCAGAAGATCGGCAGGGCCGCCGTCAAGGTGTTCGGCGCCCAGGGCCTCACGCTGCAGCAATTCAACGAGCCGGCCGCCGGGCAGGTGGTGTTCCACCTGCATGTCCACGTCATTCCGCGCAAGGACGGTGTGCCGCTGAAGCCGCCGGCGACCTACAAGGAAGAGCCGGCGGTGCTGTCCGATCAGGCCCTAAAACTGTCGGCGGCGCTCAAGAGCACGTGAGCGCGCGGCGCGCCCTTCTTGCATATTGTCGCATTTTCAGCGGCGAACCGCTTTCGGCTTCGCCAAAAAATGTTCTACCGCTCCGCCCGCCTGATGACATCCATCAGTTCGGCGACCTTGCGGCGTTGCTCGCCCTGGTTGCCCGAGGCGATGGCGTGCTCCACGCAGTGCGCCACGTGGTCGCGCAGGACCTCCTCCTCGACACGGCGCAGCGCGGCGCGTACGGCGGAAATCTGCGTGACGATGTCGATGCAGTAGCGGTCGGCCTCCACCATGCGCGCAAGCCCGCGCACCTGGCCCTCGATGCGGCGCAGCCGTCTGAGACAGGACGACTTGATTTGCAATTCCATGGCCTGTATATACCCCTACCGGGTAACTGTGTCAAACAAACCGGCGAGGACGGCCATGACCACGGCGCCACACCCGCGCGATGATCTCCCCGGCCACGACGCCCACGCCGCTGCCGTCATCGATCCGGTCTGCGGCATGACGGTCGACCCGCACGCCACCGCCCATCGCCACCTCTATCGTGGCGAAAGCTACTACTTCTGCTCGGCCGGCTGCCGCACCAGGTTCGCCGCCGATCCCGCCAAGTACCTCGGCCCCAGGCCGGCCGAACCGGCGGCGCCGGAGGGGACGGTCTATACCTGCCCCATGCATCCGGAAATCCGTCAGATCGGACCCGGAAGCTGCCCGATCTGCGGCATGGCGCTCGAGCCCGAACTCGCCGGCGCCGAGGCCGGGCCCAATCCGGAACTCCTCGACATGACGCGCCGGTTCTGGATCGGGCTTGCGCTGAGCGTGCCGGTGGCTGCCCTCGAAATGGGCGGGCACATCACCACCCTGCACATGGTGCTCGGCCAGACGCTGTCGAACTGGCTGCAGTTCGTATTCGCAACGCCGGTGGTGCTGTGGGCCGGCTGGCCGCTGCTGCTGCGCGGCTGGCAGTCGCTGGTCACGCGCAACCTCAACATGTTCACGCTGATCGCGATGGGCACCGGGGTTGCCTGGCTCTACAGCCTCGTCGCCGTGCTGGCGCCCGGCATATTTCCCACCGCCTTCCGCGGCCCGGACGGCGCGGTCGCCGTCTACTTCGAGGCCGCTGCGGTGATCACCGTGCTGGTGCTGCTCGGCCAGGTGCTCGAACTGCGCGCGCGCGAGCAGACTTCGGGCGCCATTCGCGCGCTGCTCGATCTCGCCCCCAAAATCGCGCACCGCCTGCGCGACAGCGGCGAGGAGGACGTGGCGCTCGATGCCGTGGCCGTGGATGACCGGCTGCGCGTGCGGCCGGGCGAAAAGGTTCCGGTCGATGGCATCCTCATCGAAGGCCGCTCATCGCTCGACGAGTCGATGGTCACCGGCGAGTCGATGCCGGTCACCAAGGAATCCGGAGCCAAGCTGATCGCCGGCACGCTCAACCAGACCGGCAGCTTCGTCATGCGCGCCGAGAAGGTCGGTCGCGATACCCTGCTCGCCCAGATCGTGCAAATGGTCGCCGCCGCTCAGCGCTCGCGCGCGCCGATCCAGCGCCTGGCCGACCGGGTGTCAGGCTGGTTCGTCCCCGTCGTCATCCTGTTCGCGCTCATTGCCTTCGCCGCGTGGTCGATCTTCGGCCCCGAGCCACGATTCTCCTTCGGGCTCGTCGCCGCCGTCACGGTGCTGATCATCGCCTGCCCATGCGCGCTCGGCCTGGCGACGCCGATGTCCATCATGGTCGGCGTCGGCCGCGGCGCGCAGGCCGGCGTCCTGATCAAGAATGCCGAGGCGCTCGAGCGCATGGAGCGCGTCGACACCCTGGTGATCGACAAGACCGGAACGCTGACCGAAGGCAAGCCCAAGGTCGTGGCGGTCGTGCCTGCCGAGGGCGCTGACGAATCGGACGTGCTGCGCCTCGCAGCGAGCGTCGAGCAGGCGAGCGAGCATCCCCTCGCCCGCGCGATCGTCGCAGCCGCCCACGAGCGCGGCCTGGCGCTGGCGCCGGTGCGCGGCTTCAACGCGCCGACCGGAAAGGGCGTCGTCGGAATGGTCGAACGCCGCCGGCTCGCGCTCGGTCACGCCGATTTTCTGTCCGAGCTCGGCATCGCGACCGCTGCGCTCGCCGGCGAGGCGGAGCGGCTGCGCCAGGATGGCGCCACCGCGATATTCGTGGCGGTCGACGGCAGGGCGTCCGCTGTCATTGCCATCGCCGACCCGGTCAAGCCGACCACGCGCGCCGCCCTCGACGCGCTGACGGCCGACGGCGTGCGCATCGTGATGCTCACCGGCGACAACCGCACGACCGCGCACGCGGTGGCGCGCCGGCTCGGCATCGCCGAGGTCGAGGCCGAGGTGCTGCCCGATCAGAAGAGCGCGGTGGTCGAGAAGCTGCGGCGCGATGGCCGCGTCGTGGCGATGGCGGGCGACGGCGTCAATGACGCGCCGGCGCTGGCCGCCGCCGAGGTCGGCATCGCCATGGGCACCGGCACCGACGTCGCCATCGAGAGCGCGGGCATCACGCTGCTCAAGGGCGATCTGACCGGCATCGTGCGCGCGCGACGGCTGTCCGTCGCCACCATGCGCAACATCCGCCAGAACCTGTTCTTCGCCTTCGTGTACAACGCCGCCGGCGTGCCGATTGCGGCCGGCGTGCTCTATCCCGTCTTCGGCATCCTGCTCTCGCCGATCGTCGCCGCCGCCGCCATGGCGCTGTCCTCGGTCAGCGTGGTCGGCAATGCGTTGCGGTTGCGGCATACGCCGCTTCAATAGCGCAGCGCCCTTTCGCGCGAGCGCAGCCCAACGTCGAACTCACATCAGGATGACGCCCTTGCCGCCGATCTGCTTGTCGGTCAGGCGATAGGCCTCGACGGCGTCGTCGAATTTCCAGCGGTGCGTGAAGACGCGGTCGACGGCAACCTTGTTCTTCACCGAAAAGTCCGCGCAGTCGGCCTGCCCGATGATCGAGAACGTCCACGAGCCGAACACCGTGACCTGTCGCATCATCAGGTCGCCGCCGACGTCGAGCGTGACGGTGCCGCCGACGCCGACGAAGCAGACGTGGCCCCACAGCTTGACGCCGCGCACGGCGGCGACACGCGCGTCCGGCGCCCCGGAACATTCGAGCGCGAAATCGGTGCCCTTTCCGCCGGTCAGCGCCTTCAGCGCCGCCACCGGCTCGTCCTTCGCCGGATTGATGGTGACGTCGGCGCCAAGCTCCTTGGCCTGGGCGAGCCGCTCGGGGCTGATGTCGAGCGCGATCACACGCGCGCCCATGGCGACGGCGAACTGCGTGCCGGCGAGCCCGACCGGCCCTTGCCCGAACACGGCGATGGTCGAGCCGCCATAGACGTCGAGGCGGCGCAGCGCCGCGTAGGAGGTGCCCGATCCGCAGGCGATCGCCGCGCCGGCCTCGAATGACAGTTCCTCCCGCAGCGGCACCAGCGTGCGCGCGGGAACCTTCATGTATTTGGCGTGCGCGCCGTGGGCGTTGATGCCGTAGATTTCCGGCCGCTGGCGATCGCACATCTGCGACCAGCCGGCGCGGCAATGCTCGCACACGGTGCAGCCCCAGTAGTGATGCACCATGGCGCGCATGCCCACCTTGGCTTCATTGGCGCTCACGCCGGGGCCGATCGCGGCCACGACGCCGCAAGGTTCGTGCCCGCGGATGATCGGACCCGCGGTGGCGGCGCCCGGCAGTCCCGTGCTGCCGCCGCCCTTCGGCGCGCGGTAGAAATGCAGGTCGCTGCCGCAGATGCCGGACGCCTTCATCTCCAGCACGACCTCGCCGGGGCCCGGCGTCGGATCGGGAAATTCCACAAATTCGAGCACGCGGTCGCCCGCAAACACCACCCCACGCATCGATCACCTCCCCGGCAAGGGCTTGTGTTGTGTCGCCAGCGCTTGAATCATGAT
>DATBWJ010000035.1:0-6159 GCA_036514935.1 Xanthobacteraceae bacterium | reverse complement strand
GCCACTACTTCCGGCCCGACCTCGTAATTGCGCTGGCGGATCATCGGCCCGAGCGTCGCTACGATGCGCCCGCGCGCGGCGCCCAGCCGCTCCATGGCGGCGAGCGTTGTCTCGATCACGCCGGCGAGCGCGCCGCGCCATCCGGCATGGGCCGCACCGACCACGCGCGCCTGCGCGTCGGCGAGCAGCACCGGCCCGCAGTCCGCGGTCGAAACGCCGATGGCGAGGCCGGCGCGCCCGGTGACGATGGCGTCGGCGCGCGGGCGAGCTTGCGCGCTCCACGGCTCTTGCGCCACCACCACATCGGGTGAATGGACCTGATAGGCCGTCAGCAGGCGATGCGGCGCGCATCCAAGCCGCGCGGCCATGCGCGCGCGATTTTCCATCACGTTTTCAGCGGCGTCGCGCGAGCCGACGCCGCCGTTGAGGGTGGCGTAGACGCCCTCCGAGACGCCCCCGGCGCGGGTGAAGAAACCGTGACGGACTCCGGCGAGCGCGCCCAGGGTGCTCGCTTGCAGCATCATGGCGGCGCGGCGCGTTCGGGCGCCGCTGGCGCCGGCGCCCGCGCGTCGGCGTCAAATCCCGGCAGCCGGGCAAGCTTGCGATGCGACAGCGCGATGACCTTGAACAGCTCGCCCATGCCGGTGCGGCCCGCTTCCAGCAGCCGCTCGAGCGCAGAGTCGATGGCCGCTGCCTTCTCTGGCGGCGCCTTCGCCTTCAAGGCCGCCGCGCGCTTCTCGATCCCGAGGCGCCTGAGAAATACCGCCTGTTCGATCGGCCCATGCACGCGCGCGCCCATGCCGGCGGCAGCCGTGCCGAGCGCCTCGAAATCGACGTGCGCGGTGAGATCAACAAAGCCCGGAATGGCGAGCGGATCGGCGTAACGGTGGCGGGCGACCGCCTGAAACGTGTCGCCGACGTCGCCGTGCTTGTGGCCGTAGTCGATGAGCAGCGCAGCGCCTCCGCGCGCGCACCGCCGGCCGATCTCGAACGCCATGCGGTGGGAACGCCATTCGAAGATCGCCCCGCTGGGGGCCGCGCGCAGCCGTGCCGGCAAGGTCTGCTCGAAGCTCGGCAGCGGATCGGGCGCGACCCCGAACACCAGCTTGCCGTCGGCGCCGATCTCGACGGTGCGCTCGTGCCATCCGTCCTCGAGCCTGACCGCCTGATGGACCGGCAGGGCGTCGAAGAACTCGTTGGCCGCGATGATCACCAGCCCGTGCGGCACGCTCGTCAGCTCGTCGTGCCAGGCGATGGGAATGTCCACGCCGGCAAGCGTTTGGCGCTGCCGCTCGCGCAGCGCCGGGCTCGTCTCCACCAGATGCACCCGGATCGCGTTGGCAAATCCCGGCACGATGCGGGCCGCGCGCAGGGCGTCGGCCATCAGGGTGCCGCGGCCAGGACCAAGCTCGACCAGGTTGACGGCCTGCGGCGATCCGATCATCCGCCACACCGCGGCCGCCCACAGGCCGACGATCTCCCCGAACATCTGGGTGATCTCGGGAGCGGTGGTGAAATCGCCGTCCAGGCCGAGCGGGTCGCGCGCCATGTAGTAGCCGTGCCGCGGGTGCGCCAGGCACAGCTCCATGTATTGGGCGACCGGCATTGGCCCGGCCAGCCGGATCAGCCGGCCGATCTCGACTTCGAGGGGGGTTGGCTCCACCATCACGGTCGCACGGGTTGGTGCCGCAGCGCGAGCGCGGCGAAAACCACGCCAGCCAGGAGCAAGGGCACCGACAGCAGCATTCCCATGGTCAATCCGCCCCACAGAAAGCCGAGCTGGGGATCGGGCTCGCGGAAAAGCTCGCAAAACGAGCGCGCCAAGGCATAGAAAATAGCAAACAGCCCGATGACAAGCCCCGGCCGGCGCAACGCTCCTGCCCGCACGGCGACGGCCAGCACCGCGAAGAGCGCGATGCCTTCGAGCGCGGCCTCGTAGATCTGGCTCGGATGGCGCGGCAACGGGCCACCGCCGGGAAAGATCATCGCCCACGGCACATCCGTCGGCCGACCCCACAGTTCTCCGTTGACGAAGTTGGCAAGCCGCCCAAGGAATAGGCCGATGGGTCCGACCGCGCAGGTCACGTCGCCGAGCGACAGGATCGAGATGCCGCGCTTCCACGCGAACAGCACCACGGCCGCGACGCAGCCGAGAAATCCGCCGTGGAACGACATGCCGCCCTTCCAGACCTCGAAAATCTCAGTCGGGTTGGCGAGGAAATGGGCAGGATTGTAGAACAGCACGTAACCAGTCCGGCCGCCGAGGACGATGCCGAGCGTCACCCAGACGATGAAGTCGTCGAAGTCGGCCACCGACAAGGGCGGCGGGCCGCTCCACAGCTTCTGATTGCGGATGATCGCGCGGGCGTAAAACCAGCCGAAGAGAATGCCGGAAATGTAGGAGAGCGCGTACCACCGGATCGCGAACGGGCCGATCGTCACCAGCACGGGATCGATCACCGGAAAGGGCAGCACGAGGGGCATGTCGGTCTGGCGTTCAGACCTTGCGGTCACATGAGTGGATTGCCATTGTGAGTCCATACGCGAACCGCCGTACGGGAGACAAGCCATGGCGCAGACCACCAACCGCTTCTTCGACGAGATGGCGCGCCTGATGAACGACATGGCCGGCGTCGCCCAGGGCGTGCGGCGGGAGTTCGACACCGTGTTCCGCACCCAGGCCGAGCGCATTCTGCGCGATCTCGACGTGGCGACGCGCGAGGAGCTGGAAGCGGTCAAAGAGATGGCGCGCCTGGCGCGCGAGGAGAACGAACAGTTGCGCGCGCGCCTGGCCGAGGTGGAGGCGAAGCTCGCCGGGCTGGAGGCCAAGAGCTGAGGTCCTACGAGCTATTTGGGGCTGCGCGGGCGGCCCGTGGGCGTTTCTTGTCATCCGCCGACCCGCCCTCTATAAGCTCGCGCGCGGCCGGGCGCCCTTTGAGGTTGGCCGCAGCGGCCCTATAGCCGCCGGTTTTCAACACGCTACAAGGAATTGCGTCATGGCGACCGTCCAGGAAATCAAGGCGACCTCACGGGCGCGAACCGGCAAGGGCGCTGCTCGGGCCGTGCGCCGCGAAGGCCGCGTGCCGGGCGTGATCTACGGCAACCACGAGGCTCCGCTGGCGATCACGGTCGATTCCGAGGAGCTCCAGCAGCGGATCGCCGCGGGCCGCTTTCTGACCACGCTGTACGACGTCGACGTGGACGGTGCCAAGGAGCGGGTAATCCCGCGCGATTTTCAGCTCGATCCGGTCAAGGACGCGCCGATCCACGTGGATTTTCTGCGGCTCGGCGCGGGGGCCGAGATCCGCGTGCGCATCCCCATCCACGTCGTCAACACCGACCGCTCGCCCGGCATCAAACGCGGCGGCACCGTCAACGTCGTCACCCACAGCCTGGAAGTCATTTGTCCGGCTGAGGAAATCCCTCAAACGATCGACGTCGATGTGGCCGGCCTCGAAATCGGCCATTCGAAACACCTGGACGACATCGCATTGCCGGCGAACGTGCGGCCGATCGTGCGCGGCGACGCCACGTTGGTCACCATCGTGCCGCCGTCCGGATATGCCGAGGAAATAAAGGCCGCGGCCGAGGCAGCCGCAGCGGCTGCGGCGGCGGCGGCGGTCGCAGCGCCGGGGGCGCCGGCCGAAGGAGCGCCGGCGGCGCCCGGCGCGGCTCCCGCCGCGGGGGCCGAAAAGCCCGAGAAGAAATGAGGTTGTCGCGGCTTGCCCATGCGCCTCCTCGTCGGGCTCGGAAATCCCGGCGCGCGTTACGCGGGCAACCGCCACAACATCGGCTTCATGGTCGTGGAGGCGATCGCGCACCGCCACGACCTCGCGCCCTGGCGGCGGCGCTTCCAAGGCTGGGTGGCGGACGGCCCCATCGCCGGCGAGCGCGCGCTCGTTCTGCGGCCCGAAACCTACATGAACGAGTCGGGACGCGCGGTCGCGGAGGCCGCCCATTTCTACAAGCTGCCGGCGGCCGACATCGTGGTGTTTCACGACGAGATTGATCTTGCCCCCGGCAAGGTGCGGGTGAAAATCGGCGGCGGCGTCGCCGGCCACAATGGCCTGCGTTCGATCACCGCCCATATTGGCAACGATTACCGGCGTGTGCGCATCGGCGTCGGCCACCCGGGCGACAAGGCGCTGGTCGAGCACTATGTCCTCAGCGATTTCGGCAAGAATGAGCGGACGTGGGTTAAGGCCCTGTGCCAGATCATCGCCGACAATTCGGAGCTGATCGTGAAGGGCGCGGACGCGACCTTTCAGAACAAGGTGCACCTGGCGATGCAGGCCAAGGGGCTGCCGGCACCGGCGGATGCAGACGGCTGAAGCCACGCCTATATAGCCGCCAGATCGTCGCCCGGACCAAGCCATGGGATTCAAGTGTGGCATCGTGGGCCTGCCGAACGTCGGCAAGTCCACCCTCTTCAATGCCTTGACCGCGACGGCGGCAGCGCAGGCCGCCAACTATCCATTCTGCACCATCGAGCCGAATGTCGGCGAGGTGGCGGTGCCTGACCCTCGCCTCGAAGCGGTGGCCAAGCTCGCCAAATCGCCGCAGATCGTGCCGACGCGGCTCACCTTTGTCGACATCGCCGGGCTGGTGCGGGGCGCCTCGAAGGGCGAAGGCCTCGGCAACCAGTTCCTCGCCAATATCCGCGAGGTCGACGCCATCGCCCATGTTGTGCGCTGCTTCGTGGACGAGGAGGTCGCCCATGTGGAAAGCCGGATCGACCCGATCGCCGACATCGATACGATCGAGACCGAGCTGATGCTCGCCGATCTCGACAGCCTGGAGCGGCGGGTCGAGCCTCTGGAAAAGAGGGCGCGAACGGGCGACAGGGAAGCAAGCGAGACGCTCGCCCTGGTCAACACTGCGCTCGCGCTCGTGCGCGAGGGCAGGCCCGCGCGGCTGCTCGCGCCCGCGGAGGAGGAGGACAAGGCGTTCAGCCGGCTTGGCCTATTGACCTCAAAACCGGTGCTTTACGTGTGCAACGTCGATGAGGCGTCGGCGGCGCACGGCAACGCCTGCTCGCACGCAGTCGAGGAGCGGGCAAGACAGGAAGGGGCGGGCTGTGTCGTGATCTCGGCCAAGATCGAAGCAGAGATCGCCATGATCCCGGCGCAGGAGCAGGCCGAGTACCTGCGTCATCTCGGGCTGGCCGAGCCCGGCCTCGACCGGCTGATCCGCGCGGGCTACGCGCTGCTCGATCTCGTCACCTTCTTCACCGCCGGCCCCAAGGAGGCGCACGCCTGGACGGTGCGGCGCGGCACCCGTTGTCCGCAGGCCGCCGGCGCCATCCACTCCGATTTCGAGCGCGGCTTCATCCGCGCGGAGACCATTTCTTATGCCGACTACGTGGCGCTCGGTGGCGAGGCGGGCGCGCGCGAAGCCGGAAAGATGCGGCTCGAGGGCAGGGATTATGTCGTCGCCGACGGCGACGTGATGCACTTTCGGTTCGCCACCTAGAGCATGATCCGTTCGAGTTGAATCGGATCATGCTCCAGCTTCTTACGTTTGGTCGCATTTTCTACGGCGAACCGGTTCCCACTTCGCCGGAAAATGCTCTATTGCGGGATGCCTTCAGACCGACTGGTTCGCGGTCATTGCGAGGCGGGCGAAGCCTGCCGAAGCAATCTCGCTGAGATCGCCACGCCCCCTGCGCCGTCTCGCGACGGCGCGCAAGCATGAGCGCATGCTCACATTTCTGCGCGGCTGCGCAGGGCGCCGAGATGCTCGTTCACGCGGAACAGGACCAGGATGAGCTCCGCCACCAGGCGCGCGCCCAGGATGCCGAGCATCGCCCCGGCGATGCTGGCCAGGGCCATGATGCCGCCAGCGATCGGATCGACCGGCATCAACGCGATGCCGGCCGCCGCCCGTGAGATTCCTGCCAGCGCAGCGAGGATGACGGCGAGCCAGAAGAATATTCTGATGATCGAAGGCGTGATGAATTTCTCCCATTGGAACAGGTCGCGGACGTCGAACATGCGGTCCTCCCGGCGCGCACGCGGCGAGCGGTGAGGAGCCGCATGCGCGCGCAGACTGCCTGCCTTGCGGCAACCGGTCAACGCAACGCCCGCGCGGTTGACGCCACCGATGGCGGCCTCTAATGCGGGATGCCTTCAGATCGACTCGGTTGCGGTCGTTGCGAGG
>DATBWJ010000034.1:0-6957 GCA_036514935.1 Xanthobacteraceae bacterium | reverse complement strand
GTCGACGCGCCGCGTGTGGGATGGGCTCGCCGTCGTCGCGCTCATCGCCGTCGCGGTGGTGTCCGTCCTCACTTTCAGGGACTACGGGCTCGGCTGGGACGATTATACCCACGCCGAATACGGCGACCTGCTGCTGACGCTGCTGGCATCCGGCTTTGCCGACCGGCGCGCGCTGTCTTTCGTCAACCTCTATGCCTATGGCGGCGGGTTCGACATGCTGGCCGCGCTCGCCGCCAAGGTGTCGCCGTTCGACTTGTTTGAGACGCGCCGGCTGTGCGGCGCCATCCTCGGCCTGATCGGGCTTGCCGCCACCTGGCGCATCGGCCGCCGGCTCGGTGGGCCGCTCGCCGGCGCGCTCGCGCTCGCCCTGCTCGCCGCCGACCCTCTCTATTTTGGACACATGTTCTTCAATCCGAAGGATGCGCCGTTCGCCATCGCCATGACCATCCTGCTGCTCGGGCTGGTGCGGGCGTTCGAGGAATATCCGGCCCCCTCGGCGGCGACGGTGACGATCTTCAGCATCGGTCTCGGCCTGGCCATCGGCACGCGCGTGATCGGCGCGCTGGCGGCGCTCTACGCGCTCGCTGCCATCCTGCTCATCGTCGGCGCCGAGGCGCGCAAGATGGGCGCGCGCGCGGCCGGCCGCGACGCGGCAGCGTTCGTGCTGGCGCTGTGGCCCGGCCTCATCCTCGCCTATGCCGTTCTGGCGCTGGTATGGCCGTGGGCGGTCGTCTCGCCGCTCAACCCGCTCAAGGCGCTCGTCTACTTCTCCCATTTCTTCGAGAAACCCTGGAAGGAGATGTTCGCCGGCGTGGCGGTGCCGGTGCTTGCCATGCCGCGCGCCTACGTGCCTCAACTCCTGGCGCTGAAGACGCCCGAGATCCTGTTGCTGCTGGGGATCGCGGGCATTGCCGGCGTCGGCGTCGCCGTCCTGCAGCGGCGCGCTCCCATTCGCTGGCGCGCCGCTCTCCTTGTGCTGGCGCTCGCCGCCACCGTCCCCGTCGTCCTCACGGTGGCGATGCGGCCGGCGATGTACAACGGCCTCCGGCATTTCGTCTTCGTGACGCCGCCGATGGCCGTGCTCGGCGCGCTGGCGGGCGCCTGGATCATCGCGGGCGCCGCCCGCGCATGGCGGGGCGCCGGCGCGCTGGCGGCCATTGCGGTCGCAATCGGCCTCGCCGTCCCCGTCGTCGAGATGATCCGGCTTCACCCCTACGAGTACACGCATTTCAACTGGATCGCCGGCGGCGTGCGCGCGGCCGACGAGCGCTACATGCTGGACTATTGGGGCCTCGCGTTTAAACAGGCCTCGCAGGAATTGCGCGCGCAATTGACGGAGCGGCTGGAAACCCCGAGCCGCCGGCGCTGGCAGATCGCGGTGTGCGGGCCGCACCGGCCGGCGCAGGTCGAGCTCGGCCCAGAATTCGCGATCTCGTGGAATCCCAAGGGCGCGGACTTCGCCATGACGCTGGGCGAGTTCTATTGCGCCGAGCTGCCGGCGCCCGTCCTGGTCGAGATCGCACGCGAAGGCGTGGTCTATGCGCGCGTCTACGACATTCGCGGGCGCGCCATCACCAGCCTGCTCACCCTGCCGGCGCCGTAGCGGCCGGCGTTGTGCGCGCGCATCACCGCTTCGGCGTGGAATGGAGGGACAGGCCGGCCGGCAGGCACAATGCGCTGATCAACGCGCCCGCCGCCAGCGCGCCGGCGACGACATAGACCTGGTTGAGCCCTTGCGCGATCGCCTCGCTCACCTGTGTCAACACCTGCATGTCGAGGCCAGCGCGCGTTTCCGGCGTCAGAATCTGGCGCACCGCATCGCCGGCGCCCGGCGCGTGCCGCGCAATGGAGAAGTTGACCAGCGCGCCGCCGAGCGCGGCCCCGAGCGACATCCCGATCGAGCGCAGAAAAATGTTGGAGGACACCGCGCCGCCGCGATCGCCCCAGCCGACCTCGCTCTGGCAGGCGACGAGGAACGTGGTGTTGCAGAGGCCCATGCCGAGCCCCACGATCGTGGCGCCGGAGGCGACCCACGACAGGCCCGAGCTGCGGTCGGCCAGGACGAGGATGGCGCAGCCGACGATGAGGACCGCGCCGCCGGCGGCGCCCGCGCGGGCGAAGCTCGTGTACGCCATCACGCGCGCGGCGGTGACGCTGCCGACCGTCCAGGCGATGGTCTGCGCGGCGAGCGTCATGCCGGCGACGGTCGCGCTGCGGCCCAGCACGCCCTGCACGTAGGTCGGCAGAAACACCGTGGTGCACATCAGCACCCCGCCGATGCACAGGCCGCCGAGATTGCTGGCGGTGACGCTGCGCGCGCGCCAGAGCGCGAACGGCACGATCGGCTCGCGCGCACGGCGCTCGTGCACGACGAGCAGCGCAAGCGCGGCCGTCCCGCCCGCCGCAAGCGCGCCGATCAGCCATCCCGGCAGGTCGTCGGCCTGCACGATCGCCATCAGCACCGCGCCGACGCCGAGCATGAGCAGGATCGAGCCGAGATAGTCGACCCGGTGCTCGCGCCGCACCGGGGACTCGTCGAAGAACAGCGCGAGCATCGCAAGGGTGAGGATGCCGACCGGAATGTTGATCCAGAACACCAGCGCCCACGGCATGTGTTCGACAATGAAGGCGCCGAGCACCGGACCGATAATGGCGGCAAGTCCCCACACCCCCGACTGCCAGGCCTGCACGCGCGCGCGTTCCTGCGCGCTGTAGACGTCGCCGAGGATCGTGATTGTCAGCGGTTGCAGCGCGCCCGCGCCCGCTCCCTGAATGGTGCGGAAGGCGATCAGCAGCACCATGCTGTTCGCAAACCCGCACAGCGCCGAGCCGATCAGGAAGAGCGTCGCGCCGACGTAGTAGACGCGCTTGCGACCGTAGAGGTCGGCAAGCCGCCCGTAGACCGGCGCGGTCACCGCGCTGGTGAGAATGTAGGCCGCAAACACCCAACTAAAGATCTGGAACCTGTCAAGCTGAGCGACAATCGTCGGCATGGCGGTCGAGACGATGGTGACCTCGATCGCCACCATGAACACCGACAGCAGGCACGCCGCCGTCACCAAGCGGCGGCGCAGCACGGCGTTGGCGAGTAACGCGGTGGGCGCTTCGGTCACGTTCGACTCCGCAGCGAGCATGGTGGCCCGGCGACCCGTTCTATAGCGTAGCCACCCGCCGCCGTCGCCCGGCGCGGAGGAATAGGAGCCAACAGTGCCCGCGCGGGATTCCTTGCGCCGCCACAGGCAGGCTTTGATATGATGGCGCGCTCTCGACGAGGAATGCCTGGGAGGAAGAGACATCATGGAAGCGAGTGTGGCCCGCAAGAGCAATGGCGCGTCCCCTTCATACGGGGACGTTTTGCGTGCGACGAACGAGGTGCTTGCGCTGGTCGAAGCGGAGGCCGACGAAGGCGAGCGATCATCCCACCTGACCGATCGGCTGGTGGCCGAATTCCGCCGCCGAGGTCTTTACACGCTGCTCACCCCCAAGACGCTGGGCGGCCTGCAGCTTCCGTTCGTCGAGGCGATGGAGCTGGTGGAGCGCGTGTCGTGGGCCGACGGCTCGGCGGGCTGGTGCATGATGGTGCAGGGCGTGATGGGCGGGTCGTTGGGCTCGTTCCTTCCCGAGGAGGGCGCGCGCACGGTGTACGGCAAGGGCGCCGACGTGACCTGCGCGGGGCACGGCGTGCCGCGCGGCTATGCCCGCCCGGTCGACGGCGGATATTTCATCAAGGGGCTGTGGGGCTACGGCAGCTCGATCTACCATGCCGAATGGATCCACTCCGGCTGCTTCCTGACCGACGGCGACAACCTCAAACTGAACCCGGACGGCGCTCCAGAGATCATCCTCGCCCACCATCCGCGCGACACGATCGAGCTCAAGGGCAACTGGGACGTCCTCGGCCTCAGGGCCACCGGCAGCTTCGACTACACGCTGAAGGAGAAGGAACTCTTCGTCCCGAGCCACATGTGCTACCGCTTCGACGACAGGGTTCCGCGGCGCGGCGGCATCCAGTACAGCACCGGTCTCATCGGGCTGACGAGCTGGGGCCACACCGGCTGGGCGCTGGGCGTGGGCCGGCGCACGCTCGACGAGCTCGCCAAGCTCGCGCGCAGCCGCAGCGACTTCTTCGGCAAGATGAGCGACAGCGCGAGCTTCAAGCAGTCCTTCGCGGACGCGGAGGCCAAGTACCGGGCGGCGCGCGCCTTCGTCTACGGCGCCTGGGACGACCTGTGCGACAGTTTTGCGCACGAGCGGCCCGCCACCGTCCAGCAGATCGCGCTGATCCGGCTGGCGATGCGCCACCTGCACAACGTGATCTCGGAGACCGCGACCTTCGCGCACCGCTCCTCGCGCGGCGTGTCGCTGCGCCCGAGCCTCCTGCAGCGGTGCTACCGCGACATCCACTCGGGAACCCAGCACATCCTGCTCGCCGACGAGATCATGCAGGAATGCGGCAAGGTTTTGCTGGGCGTCACCGGCGAGAGCGCCGAGTGGACCATGTTCGGCGTGAAGGGCTGAGGTCGCAGGAGGCCGCGTGGCAGGCGAGATCGACTTCGGCTTTGCGCCGCTGGCGCGCCGGCGCGCAGAACCGCTCGCCGAGCCGCTGGCCGAACTGTGGCGCCGCGTGCGACTGGCAGCGGAGACGAGGCCGCCCTGCCCGTGCCACGGCATCGTCGCCGGGCAGATCGACCCCGACGTGATCGAAGAAAACATGCTCGCGCCGCTGCGCACGCGCTACCGCGTGCGCGGGCCGGCCGAGCTTGTCACGGTGATCGAGCGCCGCCTGAACAGGCCGCCGTTCGCCGGCCTGCGCCAGTCGTTCGAGGATTGGCTACAAAACCTCGCCGACGCGCCGCTCGGCGAGGCGGCGCGCGCGCGGCTCCACCAGGATCTCGCCGAGGCGCTGCGGTCGTTCGCCGACCCCGCGACCGCGCTCGCCTGCGAATGAGGGCGGCCCGCGCAGCCTGTGTAGCAACCATTAGAGCGTTTTCCGATCAGATTGAATCGGTGCTCGCCCGCCACATCCTCTCCCGTGTCATCGCCCGCGAAGGCGGGCGATCCAGTAAACACAAGATATTCCACGGATTACTGGATGCCCCGCGTTCGCGGGGCATGACAATGGAGAGGTTGGATGTGAAGCGTCATGGCTTAATGTGATCGGAACGTGCTCCAGATTTCGGAGGGTCGTTCGGTCCAGGGCGTTCCTCGCTCGACAACGGTGTTGAATAAATAATAAATAGGGAAATAGTAAAGTGTCACCGTAATCCGTAATCCACCGTAATCCACCGTAATCCGGCGATCCCGCTTAGAAGGGCAAAGCTGTGCCATCCTTATCGAGATGGCCGGGACAAGCCCGGCCATGACGACAAAAACCGATCTGTTCATCCGTAAAGCGTATGAGAGAATTTTTCAGCAAGTAGCCCGCATGAAGCCCTCGGGTCGCGCCTTCGGATTTCGCTTGCGCTCCATCCGGGCTAGGCTTGCTATTGTCCGCGCGGGGCGTGCGCTTTGAGGAACGATCGTATGGCACGGCGAATAACCGACCCGCGGCATGCCGCCGAGGCGGCGTTCAAGAAAGCGACGACGAAGCCACCGGAACCGGCGCCGAAAACCCCCTCGCTCCCGGGCGCGACAGAGCTGGTCTCCTTGCGCATCGACCGCGACGTGCTCGATCACTTCCAGGAGGCCGGGCCGGGCTGGCAAGAGCGGATCAACGCGGCGCTGCGAAAAGCGGCCGGGAAGTGAAGGAACATAGGGCGGAGGATTGGAGGATTAAGGATTACGGTGACACCTTACTATTTCCCCATTTATCGAACAGGTTGATGACCGCACGACCTCGCGTCATCCGACCGTCGGCAATTCGAAACTGAACTGTTTGAGAACGTCGGGGTTGTCGGTTCTTTTCGAGGCATCCAGGATTTCGATGCCGACGATGCGGCCTTCGGCGTCGTAGTCTACCACGATGCCGTCGGCGACCTCTTCGCTGTCCTTGATCGGGCGGTCGGTCAGGTTCACATAGACCGCGTCCGCGCCGTGATCCACTCTCACGTGCATGGCTTTGTTTCTCCGTCATGGCCGGGCTTGTCCCGGCCATCCACGTCTTTCTTTGCGAAGATATAGTGAGCAAGACGTGGATGCCCGGCACAAGGCCGGGCATGACGTGATTGCTTACAACCCCTTATTGCTCTCCTTCACCGCCTCCGCATCGACATAAACTTCATTGCCCATCTGTCGGAATTTCTCCGACATCTGCTTCATACCTTCCTCGGGCGTGAGCGCGCCGCCATTTTGCGTTGAAGACGGGATTTGTGCGCCTTCGGCTTCAAATCCCTGGTGCAGCGTCGCCGCGTAGTCGCGCACGTCCTGCGTGATCTTCATCGAGCAGAATTTTGGCCCGCACATCGAGCAGAAATGCGCGACCTTGTGCGCGTCCTTGGGCAGCGTCTCGTCGTGGAACTGGCGCGCGGTGTCGGGGTCGAGCGAGAGGTTGAACTGGTCGAGCCAGCGGAACTCGAAGCGCGCCTTCGACAGCGCGTGGTCGCGCGCTTGAGCCGCCGGATGGCCTTTCGCCAGGTCCGCGGCGTGCGCGGCGATCTTGTAGGCGATGACGCCGGCCTTGACGTCGTCGCGGTCGGGCAGGCCGAGGTGCTCCTTGGGCGTCACGTAGCACAGCATGGCGGTGCCGAACCAGCCGATCATGGCCGCGCCGATCGCGCTCGTGATGTGGTCATAGCCGGGCGCGATGTCGGTCACCAGCGGGCCGAGTGTGTAGAACGGCGCCTCGCCGCACTCCTTGAGCTGCTTGTCGACGTTGACCTTGATCTTGTGCAGCGGCACGTGGCCCGGCCCCTCGATCATCACCTGGCAGCCCTTGGCCCACGCGATCTTGGTCAGCTCGCCCAGCGTCTCCAGCTCGGCGAATTGCGCGCGGTCGTTGGCGTCGGCGATCGAGCCGGG
>DATBWJ010000033.1:0-8961 GCA_036514935.1 Xanthobacteraceae bacterium | reverse complement strand
TCGAGACGTTTCGCCTCTATGAGGTCGTCGACAAGCACCTGGAGGGCTCGCTCGGCACGCCGCCCGCGATGGTTGTCATGAATCCGCAAGCCTATGAGAAGCTCTCGCCCAAGGCGAGGCAGGTGCTCGATCGCTACGCCGGCGAGGCACTGTCGCGGCGGATCGGACAATGGTTCCTCAAGAACAGCACGGAAGGAGCGCAAAAGGTGGCGGCGATGGCGGGCCACGATGTCTATGCGCTGTCGCCCGAGGAGCGCGAGAAGTGGCGGCAGGCCGCCGAGGTTGTCGTCAGGCAATGGGTCGCGCGCACAGCGGGCGGAGATAAGGTCCTTGCCGCCGTGCGCTCAGAGCTGCAAAAGCTCGGCGACTGAGCAATCCGAGCTTCAGTCCAATCACAATGATGGTTCGATCTTAATCGCGCGCGCAGCGAGCATTCCGGCTCGACGCCCGGCGCGGTCACCTCGCCGCACGCGCGCTTGTAGGGGGTGGAGAACTCAACTAGGCTTTCGTCATTGCATGAAGGACGTTTGATGACTGAGGACGGTCGCTGAAAGGGCGCCGCACCATGAGTCGTGATGGCCAGCCGGTGAAGCCATTGCTCGAAGTGCGCAACCTGACCGCGGCCTATGGCTCGGCAACGGTGCTCTACGGCGTCGACATCACGGTCAATGAGGGCGAACTGGTCGCGCTCGTCGGCAGCAACGGCGCGGGCAAGAGCACGCTTCTGCGAACGATCTCCGGTCTCGTGTCGCCGGCCGGCGGCGAGATCATGTTTCTGGGCCGCCCGATACGCCAGCTCGCGCCCGAGCACATCACGCGGCTCGGGCTCTTGCATGTGCCCGAGGGCCGCCACGTCTTTCCCGACCAGTCGGCCGAGGACAACCTTTATCTCGGCGCCTATCGCCGGCTGAGGTCGGAAGGGCGCAAGCGCATTCGCGCCGACATCGAAGCGCTTTTCGAGCGCTTCCCCCAGATCGCCGAGCGCCGCAAAAACCTCGCAGGACTGCTGTCGGGCGGCGAACAGCAGATCCTGGCGATCGCGCGCGCCCTCATCGCCCGACCGCGGCTCTTGATGCTGGACGAACCGAGTCTCGGCCTCGCGCCGGCCATCATCGACGTCGTGTTCGACACGCTGGTGCACGAGCGCCGCAACGGGATGACCATCCTGCTGGTCGAACAGCTTGCCTATGCGGCGCTGTCGATTGCCGATCGTGGCTACGTTCTTAGTCGCGGCACCGTCTCCCTGAGCGGGCCCTCGCAACTGCTGCTGAACGACGCGCAAGTCAGGCGCGCCTACCTGGGCGAGGAGCGGCATGCATTCGGCTGATCTCGCCTCCGCGAGCCTTGCCGCGCTCCCGGTGGCCGCCAGGCAGGACTTGCGGCCGATCAACAAGGCGCTGGTCCTGGCCGCCGGCGCGCTGCTGATGGTGGCCGGCTGGTCGATCAGCGACGGCTATATCAGCTACCTCGCGCGGCTGACCGCGATCAACGTGATCGTCGCCTACAGCCTGAATCTGTTGGTCGGCTATGCCGGACAGGCGTTCATTGCGGCCGGCGCCACTTTCGCGATCGGGGCCTATGTGTCGGCGCTGAGCATGATGAAGCTCGGCCTGCCGTTTCTCGCCGCGTGGGCGGCGGGCGGAATTCTGGCCGGCATCTTCGGGCTTCTCTCCAGCCTGCCGGCGCTGCGGCTGGCCGGCGCCTACCTGGCAATGGTCTCGATCGCCTTCAACGTCGTCGTCGAGCAGATCCTCATCCACTGGACGGAGGTGACCGGAGGACCGATCGGCCTGCCGGCCATTCCGAGAGCGGAACTGGGCGGCATCGAACTCGACGAGCGCGTGATGCTCGCGCTGATCATCTTCATCGCCGTGCTGACGGTCTACGGCTCCGCCGCCTTGCGGCAGTCGCAGTGGGGCCGCGCGCTGGTCGCGATGGGCGAGAACGAACTCGCGGCCAAGAGCCTCGGCATCGACACGATCCGGCTGAAGGCGGTGGTGTTCTGGCTGTCCTCGGTGATCGCCGGGCTGGCGGGCGGCCTCTACGCCCACTCGATGCAATATGTCAGCCCCGATGTCGGCACCATCTTCGCCTCGTTCAATTTCGTTCTGATGCTGGTGCTCGGGGGCATCAAGACATCGTGGGGGCCGTTGTTCGGCGCCTTCTTTCTCACGCTGTTGCCGCAACTGCTCAGCGACTTCCAGCGCTATCACCTGCTGGTGCTGGGAATCATCCTGCTGGCGGTGGTGACGACGGCGCCCGGCGGCCTTGCGCAAATCATCGACTCCCTCATGGCGCGCTTCCGGGGTGCAATCGGGCGCAAGGCCTCGCTTGGCCAGTCGGCGCCCGCGAACATCTCGTTTGCCGGCCTCGATGAATCCGTCGCGGTCGCAGGCCATTGCGAGCTGGTCGCCAGCGCGATCGACAAGTCGTTTGGTGGCGTGACGGCGCTGCGCGGCGCCGGCATTGCCGTGCGCTCGGGAATGATCCGCGGGCTGATCGGGCCGAACGGCTCGGGCAAGAGCACTCTGGTCAACGTGATCACCGGGTTCGACCGCGCCGACGCCGGTGAAATCCGCTTTGACGAGCGCCGGATCGACGGCCGCCCCAGTTCCTGGGTCGCGCGCGCGGGACTCGTTCGCTCCTTCCAGACGCCGCGCATGTTCTCGGAGCTGACGGTGCTCGAGAATCTGCTCGCCGCGCAGTTCCACCGCAGCGCGCCGCCTCTGGTGGCCGCGCTGTTCGACTTGCCGTCGAGCAGGCGCACCACTCGCCAGGCCATCGAGCAGGCGCTTGGCCTCGCGCGCGCCGTCGGACTCGAAGGCCTGGTCGCACGGCGGGCCGCGGACCTGTCGCAGGGCGACAAGAAAAAGCTCGAAATCGCGCGCGCGCTCGCCGCCGAGCCCGCCGTCCTCATCCTGGACGAGCCGGCCGCCGGGTTGTCGGCGGAGGAAGCGACCGCGCTCTGTTCGCTGCTCGAACGGCTGCGGGCCAAAGGCTTGGCGGTCATCCTGGTCGAGCACCACATGGACGTCATCATGCGCGTGTGCGACCGCATCACGGTGCTCGACCGCGGGCGCGTCATCGCGGAGGGCACGCCGCGTGAGGTCCGGGACGACCCTGAAGTCAGGCGTGCCTATCTCGGCATCGAGCGCGCCAACATCGGCGCGGCCTAGGCCGCCATGGGTTTGCAGGCGGTAAAACGACGAGAAGGAGAGGACATCATGAGAGCCATACGAAATCTTGGACATGCATATGCACATGCGCGACTTGGATCGATCGCGGCGTTCGCCGTCGCGCTGCTTGGTCAGTTATACGCGCCGTCGGCGGCGAAGGCCGAGGACTTCACCATCGGCGTGATCAACGCGATGACCGGCATCGGCGCCGATCTCGGCATTGCCTCGCAGCAGGCGATCGAGCCGTTCGTGGAGGAGTTCAACCGCTCCGCCGGCACAGGAACGCGCCTCAACATCATCTTCCGCGACGATGAGAGCAATCCGCAGAAAGGCGTCGCCGCGGCCCACGAGCTGTTGCAGCGCTATCGCGTCAACATGATCATGGGGACGAACCTCACCAACGTGGCCTTTGCGGTGGCGCCGATCGTCAACCAGGCCAAGATCCCCTTCATCACCATGGCCACCGGATCCGCCCTGATCGATCCGCAGAAATTCCCTTACAGCTTCCGCACCAACATCCCCACCGATCTCGAGGCAAGGACGCTGGTCGACCACGTGGTGCGCCAGAGCCCCGGCAAGAAGTATGGGCTGATGGTGGACACCACCGCGCTCGGGCAGGCCGGCGCGCAGGCGGTCCGCAACGCGCTGAAGGCACACAACCTGGAACCGATCGCCTACGAGGCGTTCAACCCCGCCGACACGGATCTCACGGCGCAGGGCTTCAGGCTGCAGAAGGCCGGCGTCGAAACGCTGTTTGTGTGGAGCAACGGCCTCCAGCTCGCCCATGCCGCGCGCTCATTCGAGCGGATCGGCTTTGCTCCCCAGGTTTTTGGCGGTTTCGGCACCCACCAGGAGGCCTTCATCAGGCTCGCCGGCCCGGCCGGCAGCAAATGGGCGGCGACCATCTACCGGGGAACCACGCGCAGCGAGAACGAGCCTCCGCCGGCCAACATCGTGGCGTACTACGCCAAGCTCAAGAGCAGGTGGGGCGACAAGCTCACCACCACGGTGATGCTCGCCGCGATGTGGAACGACATGCTCAATCTCGTGGTCGACGTGGTCAAGCGGTCCAAGGGCCGCGACGGCGATTCGATCAAGGCGGCCCTGGAGGACACCAAAAACTTCAAGGGAATGATGTCGAGCTACTCGTTCTCGCCGGCCCGCCATGACGGGCTCGAGCCGAGCGCGGTCACCATCGCCTATGTGCTGGGCGTGCAGGACAACATCCGCACCCGGGTGCCCGGCATGCCGTGATCGCGCGCAGGCTCGATCAGCAGGAAGGTCGCCCTGATGCGGACAATCGCCGAAATCGCCTCGCTGAGCATTCACGGGCTTGCGATCGGCAGCGTCTACGCGCTGATGGCGCTCGCCATCAACGTGTTGTTTGCCGCCCGCCGCGTCGTCAATTTCGCCCAGGGCGACCTCACCATGCTCGCCGGCTTGATCGCGGTCGCGCTGATCTCGCGATGGGGACTTCCCTATTTCGCGACGCTCGCCGTCACCGTCGTGCTGGCGGCCGGTCTCGCGCTCGTCATCGAACGAGTGGCGATCCGGCCGTTGCCGGTCGAGGAGGACAACATCTCGTGGATCCTGGCCATGGTGGCGGTGGCGATCATCATCGCCAACGCCTCGCAGCTTATCTTTGGAACCGATCCGTTCGACTTCCCGACGCTGTTCTCGCCGCAGCCTATCGAGTTCGCCGGGGTGCGCACGGGGCCGGAGCGGCTGCTCGCCATCGCCTTCACGGCGGTCTTCATGATCGGCTTCCAGTTGATCCAGAACCACACGATCCACGGGAAAGCCATGAAGGCGGCGGCCCGCGACGCCGACATGGCCGCGATGTTGGGGATCAGCGTCAAGCGATATGTCGCCGCCGCGTTCGCCACCTCGGGCGCGGTGGCGGCGGTCGCCGCCTTCCTGGTCGGCCCGATGACGTTCGTCACCCCCGACCTCGGCTTCTCGCTCGGCATCAAGGGTTTTGCGGCGGCCGCGCTGGGCGGGCTCGGAACATTTGGGGGCGCGGTCGCCGGCGGACTGATTCTTGGCCTCGTCGAAACCCTCTCGGGCGCCTACCTCGGCTCGATCGTCAAGGACAGCGTCTCGCTCATCATCCTCTGTCTCATTCTGGTATTCCGCCCGACCGGGCTGGTCGGCGAGGTCCGGGTGGTCAAGGTCTGATGGCTGCGAGGCGGAACAGGCTTGTTGCAGGTTCGCCCGACCGGTCGCCGCCGACCGGCCGCTGAAACGAGTAGTGGCGCTGTGTCACCGAATTCGTACGAATGTGACGTGCTGGTTGCGGGCTCGGGCGCCGCCGGGTTGACTGCCGCCCTCACCGCCGCCCACCACCATCTGAGCGTCGCGGTCGCGGAAATGCGCCCGCTGCTCGGCGGAACGACGGCCCGCACGGCAGGATCGATGTGGCTGCCGTGCAGCCGCGTCGCCGCCGCACGCGGGATCGAGGACTCACCCGAAAAGGTGCGGACCTATCTGCGCGCGATGGCGGGGGAGTTTTTCGACGAGGCGCGGGTCAACGCCTTCGTCGAGAACGCGCCGCGGGTGGTCGATTTCTTCCTCGATGAGACGGCCGTGCGAATGTTCTGTCCGGCCTATGGCTCCGACTACCACCCGGAGCTGGCCGGCGGCATGGCTGTCGGGCGCGCGCTCTATACCGAGCCGTTCGACGGGCGAGGCCTGGGCGAGCACTTCTACAAGCTTGCGCCGCAGCTTCCCGAGCTGTGCTTCTTCGGCATCATGCCGCAGCTCGGCGAGGAGCTGGTCCATTTTCTTTCCGCCAAGCGCTCGCTGCGCTCCACCATGTACGTGGCGCGGCGCGTCGTCCGGCGCGGCTATGACCAGCTCGTGTACGGCCAGAGCACGCGGCTGACCAACGGAGCGGCCCTGGCCGGCCGCCTGGTCAGGTCGGCGCTGGACCGCGCCATTCCGCTTTGGACCTCATCTCCCGTGCGCGAATTGACCAGCCGGGACGGCGCCGTCACCGGCGCCGTTCTCGACACGCCGGCCGGCACGATGACGGTGCGCGCGCGGGGCGGCGTGGTGCTCGCCTGCGGCGGATTTTCCCATGATGAAACGCTTCGACGAGCATTCTTCCCGCCCGGCCAGCATCGCCGGCCGTACTGGCCGACCACGGCGCCGGGCGCCGCCGGACACGGGCTGCGGCTCGCACAGTCGGTCGGCGCCGCGCTCGGCAATGATCTGTCGGATGCTGCCGCCTGGACGCCGGTATCCTTGTTGCCAAAACCGGACGGGGAGTTTGGCACGGTGCTGCATCTGTGGGGCAGAGCGATGCCGGGCGTGATCGCGGTCACGCGCGAGGGGCGACGCTTTGTCAACGAAGCCAATTCCTATCACGAGTTCGGCCAGGCTCTGATCGCCGCGACCCGAGGAGCAGACGAGGTCTGCGCCTTTCTCATCTGCGATGCGGCCGCCCTTCGGCGCTACGGTTTTGGCTACGTGCGGCCATTTCCGGTGCCCCATGGGCGGCACCTGCGGTCGGGCTATCTCATGCGCGGTGCCACCATTGCCGAACTCGCGCACGCTGCGGGGATCGACGCCGCCGGGCTCTCGGCGACGATCGACGCCTTCAACCGCGACGCGCGCGCAGGACAGGATCCCGCCTTCGGCAAAGGCACGACACCCTATAACCGCCACATGGGCGATCGCTGGCACAAGCCCGATCCATGTCTGGCGCCGCTCGAACACCCGCCCTTTTATGCCATCAAGCTGGTGGTTGGCGACATCGGAACCTATGCCGGACTTGCGACCGACGCGCATGCGCGCGTGCTCGACAGCCACGGGCACCCGATCCCCGGCCTCTACGCCGCCGGCAACGACATGATGTCGATTTTCGGCGGCAGCTATCCGGCCGGCGGGACCATGCTCGGCCCGGCCGTGACTTTTGGGTTCATCGCCGGGCGTCACCTCGCAGGACTGAATTGAGATCGACGGAGTCTTCCGCGCGCCATCATCGCGCAAGCCGCTTCCAGTAGATCATGCCAGCAATAGAGGAACACATCATGCCGTTCGAAGAATTCAACGGAGCCATGTTCGGACCCAATTGGCGGGCCTCGGCGCGCAAATACGGCGTCCTCGTCGAGATGGACGTGAAAATCCCGTTGAGCGACGGGGTCAAGCTCAACTGCAACCTGTGGCGGCCGGCAACCGGGGAGAAGGTTCCCGCGATCCTCTCGCTGCACTGCTATCATTCGCAGGCGCAGACGGGTCCGATTCCGCCCAGCGCGCTTTCGACTGCGCAGTGGCGCAACCCCGGTCAAGAGCGGACCAACGCCTCGCTCGAAAGCGGCGATCCGATGTTCTTCGCGCGCCGCGGCTATGCCCACGTGGTGTGCAACAGCCGCGGCACCGGCAAGTCAGAGGGGTTGTGGCAGTTCTTCGGGCCGCAGGAGCACAAGGACTGCTACGAGATCATCGAGTGGCTGGCCAAGCAGGCCTGGTGCGACGGCAACGTCGTCATGTTCGGCGTGTCCTACTTCGCCATCGTCCAGCTCTTCGTGGCGCCGCTCAAGCCGCCCTCGCTCAAGGCGCTGTTCTGCCCGTGGGGAGCGACCGACATCTACCGCGACCTCGTCTATCGCGGCGGCATTTTTGCGCCCATGTGGTCGATCGGCTGGTCGGCGACCTCGCTCATCTACGGCAACGTGCGGCCCGACAATCACAGCAAGAAGCAACTCGGGGAGCAGGGCTACCGCGCGGCCATCGCCGAGCGGCTTGCCGACGATGATATCAAGGCCATTCCCGATCTGGTCGCCATCCTCAAAAACCCGGAAGCCGGCATCAATCCATTCATTGTCGATGTGACGCTTCACCCCACGCGCGACCAGTTCTGGGAGGACCGCGCCGTCAAGTACGCAGACGCCGCGATCCCTGCCTATCTCGGCGCCGACTGGGGCACGCAGGGCATGCACCTGCCGGCGGCATTCCGTAGCTGGGACGGCTTCAAGGGTCCGAAGAAACTGCTGATCGGGCCGCCGATCTATCTCGATCGCCCGCTCTACCAGCTCCAGCACGAGGCGGTGCGCTGGTTCGACTACTGGGTCAAAGGCACCGATACCCGCATCATGGCCGAGCCGGCGGTGCGCGTCTTCGTCACCGGAACGGCCGAGTGGAAGGAGTCCGCCGACTGGCCGCTGCCCGAGACCAGGTGGACGCCGTTTTATCTGCACGAACGGGGGCAGCTCAACGAGCGCGAGCATTTCAGCTACGAGGGCTGCGATTCGTTTGCCGACTCGCCGTGGATGCGCGAGCACCTGCTCCATGCCACCTCGCCGCTCGTTGAGAACACCGAGGTGATCGGACCGATCGCGCTCAAGCTCTATGCGGCGACCACCGACACCGACATTCACTGGATCGTCTCGCTGATCGAGATCGAGGCCGACGGCACGCGGCGGATGATCACCAAGGGCTGGCTCAAGGCCTCGCACCGCGAGCTCGACCTCGATCGCTCAAAACCATGGGAGCCGATCCACCGGCACACAGAGGCGCAGCCGCTCACGCCCGGCCACATCTACGAGTTCGACATCAAGCTCATCGCGACCGGCAAGCTGTTCAAGGCCGGCTCGCGGATCGCGTTGAAGATCAGTTGTGCCGACGATCCTCCGACCAATCCGCTCGAACTCATCGCGGCCGGCAGCATGAAACGCACGGCAGTCTCGCGCATCACCGTGTTTCACGACGAGACCCACCCGTCGTGCCTGCTGCTTCCCATCACCAAGGGCAACATTCTCAACACCTATTTCTCGGGAGGCCT
>DATBWJ010000032.1:0-11174 GCA_036514935.1 Xanthobacteraceae bacterium | reverse complement strand
CACCGGCGGTGCCCGCCACGGCAGGGTCAAGGTTCATGAAGCAGGTCCGTTGTGAGGGTCATTCCCGACGGCGCGAGATCACGTAGGATTCGTCCAGGAACCACAGGCCGCCGTATTTGTGCAGGACCGCGCTGGTCGCGTCGAGATAGCGCCCGTCGCTGACGGCCTGTCCCAATCGCTCGTCCTCGACCTGGGCGACGTAGACGGCGGCGTTCCAAGCGGCAAACGCTGTCGACGTCCCGATCGACCCCGAGATCTCCGACGGCAGCGTGTGCATGTCGTAGCGAAACAGCGCACGATTGTCGGCGTAGACGTTGAAGTTGAGGTCGCGGCCGGCGGACCCCAGTTCCTGCTTGACCGCCTTGAGGATCTGATGGCGGTCGTGAACGAAAGGGTTGTCGCTGGGCCACACCGTCTGCACGATCTCGTGGCCGGGGTCATTGCCGTGCGAATGAATCCCGACCATGCGGCCGCCGGGCCCGAGCGCGCGGGCGAGCGGCGCGATCACGCGCTTGGCCTTGAACTCAAGCGAGGAGCGCGCGCGATAGGGCTGCGAAGCGATCACGAGATCATAGGCGGCCATCGTGCCGCCCGGGCGCGGCAGCATGGGATCGAGGAGGAACTTGTGATCCTCCCGATAGATCACCAGGACGACCGGGCGCTCGTAGACGGGATTGCCGCTCTTCGGGTTGACGCCGACTTTCCAGGCGTCGCCGAGGAAGGGCTCAAGCTCGGAAATCTGCGATTCGAAGCGGTAGGCGGAGTTGCCGGTGAGGCGCAGCTCGTGCCAGACCAAGCTGGAGGCCGCGCTCAGCGATTTGACCACAAGCCACGGCGCGTCGGAATAGTTGAGGTTCGTCAGAACGACCACGGTGGCGGGATGCTCGCAGAAACGGTCGGCGAGCTTGTGCAGCGTCAGGCGCACGTCCTCAAGGCTGATCTCCTTGCCGACAATGTAGAAGGGCGTGGTCGGGAAGCGGTCGTGCATTGCCCGCATCACGCGCGAGAGCACCGAGCCGTCACCCGCCCCGGCATCGAATACGCGCAGGGCCGGCGGGCGCGGGTGGATGTTGGCGAGCTCCTGCGAAACGCGGTTGGCGACCACAAGCTTTTCGCTGCAGGTATTCACGAACAGCAGGTATTTCTGGCGGTTGTCGAAGAAGCGGAAACTGCTTTGCCGGGCGCTATCGGCCAGATGCTGTACCACGGGCTGGGTCGCGGTCATTGCCAACATGGGATGGGACTCGCTGAGGCGATGAAGGAGTGCTGGCCGCGGGGCTGCGGAAAGTACGCGCGGCGCGCTGATGAAGGCGCGGATGCGGTCCAGAGTCTCGGTCGTGATGCGGCCGCCATTGCGCAATCGATTGGCCAGCTTGCCGTCGTTGACCGCGCGCCGGCCAAAGGTCGATTCGGCAAGACCGGTGCGGCGGCAATAGTCGGAAATCTCCTGAAGCAGCTCTTGCGCGTTCATCGCTGGCTCCTGGGTCCGGCAGGAGGCCGGGACGCCTCGTTTCCTCGATGGCCTAGGGGTTGCGGCAACCTCTTCTCGTTGGGCACCTGTATAGAACCAACCGCGGGGGCGCTGTCAAGGAGAAAGCGTCCCACACTGCGGGTGGGATCATTTATGGGATATATCCCACTGCCCACATTGTCAAGGTGGGCGCGGGCGTGCAAGCAACAGCAGGCCCCCGGAGAGTGCCATGCCGCGATTCGCCGCCAATCTCGCCGTCCTGTTCGCTGACCGACCGTTTTTCGAGCGGTTCGGCGCCGCGGCCGCCGCCGGGTTTAGGGCGGTCGAGCTCATCTTTCCCTATGAGCACCCTGCGGCCACGGTGAGGGCCGAACTTGCTCGTCACGGCCTGACCATGCTCGGCCTCAACACCGCGGTCGGCGAGAAGGGCGAGTTCGGGCTTGGCGCCGTGCCGGGGCGCGAGCAGGACTTTGCGCGGCTGTTCAAACAGGCGCTCGATTATGCCGTCGCGATCGGCGGGTCGGCGATCCACTGCATGGTTGGGGTCGTGGCGCCGGAGGCGCGGCCAGCCGCCGAGCGGGTGTTTGTCGCCAACCTGAGGCGCGCGGCGGACCTCGCGGCCCCGCACGGCGTCACGCTGCTGATCGAGCCGATCAATCCGCGCGACCGGCCGGGCTACTTCCTGTCGCGCGCCGAGCACGCCGCCGAGCTCATCGGCCGCCTCGACAGGTCCAACGTCAAGATTCAGTTTGATTTCTACCACGCGCAGATCGTCGGCGGCGACCTGATCCGCCGGTTCGAGGCGTGCCTTCCGCTCATCGGCCACGTCCAGATCGCGGCCGTGCCCTCGCGCGCTGAGCCGGACGAGGGCGAGATCAACTATCCGGCGGTGTTCGAGGCCATCGATCGCCTGGGCTACCGGGGATGGGTCGCGTGCGAGTACAAGCCGCGCGGCAGAACCGAGGACGGCCTCGCCTGGGCCCGTCCCTACGGGGTTTCGCCGGTGCGCTGACCAGGGCCGCGGAAGGCCCCGCCGTGCTTGCGCTCGCCGCCGCCGCTGATAGGTTCGTGGCAATGTGGGGACGAAAGCGCACGACTGAGACCGCGAAGGCCGACGAGCAGCGCCTGCGCGAGGCTTTGCGCCAGGCGCGCATCGAATCAGCCGAACGCACCGGGGTCGTCGTGGATCTGCATGACGCCGAGATTGCGCGCCTCGATCTGCTCAACGAGGCGCTCAATCCGGTGTTCGCCGAAATTCCCGCGAGCGTCGAGATGTTCGATCGCGGCATATCGCGCGGTGATCCGCCGCGGTTGTGGATCGACATGATCGCGCACGTGGTCATGGCGCGCGACAAGCGGGTCTACCGGTTCTTGCAGGACAGTCGCTACGGCCCGAAAGTGATGGCCGAATCGGCCGCCATCGAAGAAATGGTCGACGCGATCACGAAATACGTCGCGCGCCGCCTGATCGAGCGTGAGCGTGCCCTTGCAGCGGAGGGCGACCGCCAGCCGGTCGCTCCGCGCGGCCGTTTCTGGCGCGTACTTGCGATCCTGATCCTGGGCATCGCTTTGGGCGTGGCGGGAGTTTTCATCGCTGCGTGGATTGCGGCGGGCGGGCCATAGCCTCGTCCAGACCGCCGCCGGTGTGCCCGCGTCAGGCGCCGCCGCTCACGTTCTGCGGCTGCACGAGCACCCGGCGGCCAAGCTCGACGATCTCGCAGCCCCCGTCGAGCCCGCGCGTCACCGCCTCGCAGCGCCAGGCGCCGGGTCCGCCCTCGATCCGATAGAGGTTGTAGGCCGCTGCATGCCATCTGCCGCCGGCTGCGGCGGAGGCGGACGGTACGCCCACGACGGGAATGCGGCTGGGACCGTCAGCCCACATGACGGCAGGCATGTGCTGGTGGCCATGGAGCACGAGCTCGGCGCCGGCCTCGGCCAGTGCCGCACGAACCTGCGTGCTGTCCACCAGGCGCTCGCGCCGGTGGCCCGGCTCGCTTTCGAGCGGATAATGGATGAGCACGATCCGAAAGACCTTCTCGGCTCCCAACTGTCCAAGAAGATCGCCGAGCCGCGCAATCTGGTCGCCACCCGCGCGGCCGGTGGCCATGAACGGCGGCGTGGCGACGGCGGTCGATACGCCGACGAGGGCGACCGGCCCGCGCCGGCGCACGTATGGCCAGCCGTTTTCGCTAGAATCGCCGCGCATGTAGTCGCCCCAGGCTGCCGCCGGTGCCTGCGCCATGGCGCGCACATAGGCATCATGGTTGCCGGGAACGACGCTGACGCTCGCGGGTGGGCCGACGCTCGCCAGCCAGCGGCGCGCCGCCTCGAATTCCGCCGCGAGCGAGATGTTCACGAGATCGCCGGTGATTGCGACATGGTCCGGCGATTGCGCTCGCAGGTCGCCGACGATGGCGTCGAGCGTCGCGCGCTGATGAATGGCCCGCCGCTTGCGATGCCAGTTGAGAAATCCAAGAACGCGCTTGGAAGCGAGCTCCGACAGCCGTGGCGCAGGCAGGGGGGCGATGTGCGGGTCCGAAAAATGCGCCAGCACGAACATCGTCACGAGCTGCCGATGATGATCCCTGCGAGGAATACCAGCACGCCGCCGATCACGACCTGGAACGCGGCGGCGAGGAACGGCGTGTCCATGTAACGATAGCGGATATACGAGATGGCGGCGAGCTCGACCACGACCACCGCGATCGCGACCGCGGTGGCGACGAAGAAGCTCGGGATGAGGTACGGAAACGTGTGGCCGAGGCCGCCGAGCGTGGTCATCACCCCGCAGATCGTCCCGCGCAGCCAGGGCGTGCCGCGGCCGGTGAGCGAGCCGTCGTCCGACAGCGCCTCGGCGAATCCCATGGAAATGCCGGCGCCTACCGAGGCGGCGAGCCCGACGAGGAAGGTCTCCCAAGTCTGGTGGGTGGCGAAGGCCGCGGCAAACAGCGGCGCCAGCGTCGACACCGATCCGTCCATCAGCCCGGCGAGTCCGGGCTGTACGTATTGCAGCACGAAGACGCGGCGCGCGGTTTCGTCCTCTGCCGCGCGCGCGCTGGTGGTGAGCAGCTTCTGCTCCAGCGCCTCGGCGAAGTGCTCATGCTGGTCCTCGGCCTCCGCAAGCCGCACCAGGAGCTCGCGGATCGAGGCATCACGGGTGGTCTCGGCCGCCTTGCGGTAGAAGCGCGCGGCCTCGAACTCCATTTCGGCGGCATACTTGCGCACCTCGTCGAGGCCGAGCGGGCGCACCAGCCAGAGCGGCCTCTTGCGCACGAATCCCTTGACGTCCTGGCGCCGGATCAGGGGCAGGAATTCACCGAACTTGTCGCGGTAGAGGTTGTAAAGCTCGCTGCGATGGCGCACCTCTTCCTCGGCCATCTCGTCGAACAGCTTGGCCGAGGCAGGAAACTGCTGGCGCAGGCCCTCGGCGAAATCGCGGTAGATGCGGCTGTCCTCCTCTTCGTTGGAGATGGCCAACGCGAGGATTTGCTGCTCGGTCAGATCGGCGAAACGTTTCATGGCTCGATGGATTTTGGAATGCGGGATCGCGCTGTCCCCGGTGTTATAAGGAGCGGAGGCTGGTTTGGAAAGATTCTAAGGACGCTCGCGTCGACCCCATGCCCGTGTCAGCCGCGCGTCGCGCGCTCGAGCCGATGATTCGTCGGGCCTTCCATCTCTACTGGCGCTTCGCGCGCGGGCTCACGGTCGGCGTGCGGGCGCTTGTCATCGACGGGCGCGGTCGCGTCTTCCTGGTCAAGCACAGCTATGTCGCCGGCTGGCATCTGCCGGGCGGCGGCGTGGAGCCGGGCGAGAGCCTGCTTGAAGCCCTGCGGCGCGAGCTGGCCGAGGAGGGCAACATCGAGCTGATCGACAAGCCGGCGCTGTATGGCCTCTATTTCAATCACCGGGTATCGCGGCGCGACCATGTCGCGCTTTTCATCGTGCATTCCTTCCGGCAGAGCGCGCCGCCGCAGCCAAATCATGAAATCCTCGCGCACGGGTTTTTCGCCATCGAGGAACTGCCGGGCGACACCTCGGCGGCCACGCGCGCGCGCATTGCGGAAGCGATGCTCGATGCGCCGATCTCGGAGCGGTGGTGAGCGCTCAACCCACAGCGCGGCGCTGGTCGGCCAGGCGGGCGCGGTCGTGGGGCGCATCGAAGTCGAGGTCCGGCCCCAGCGGCACGATGCCGGTCGGATTGATGTGGACATGGCTTGAGTAATAATGCCGCTTGATGTGATCGATCGACACCGTCTGCGAAATTCCCGGCATTTGATAGAGCTCGCGCAGATAGTTCGGCAGATGGCGATAGTCGACGATGCGCCGCTTGTTGCACTTGAAATGGCCGTAGTAGACGGCATCGAAGCGCACCAACGTCGTGAACAGGCGCCAGTCGGCCTCCGTCAGCCGGTCGCCCAGGAGATAGCGCTGGTGCGACAGCCGGTCCTCCAGCACGTCGAGCGCATCAAACAGCGCGTGAAAGGCCTCCTCGTAGGCCTCCTGGGTGGTGGCAAACCCGGCCCTGTAGACGCCGTTGTTCACCCGCTCGTAGATGAAGGCGTTGAGGCGGTCGATGTCGCCGCGCAGGGCGGGCGGATAATAGTCGGTGCGGTCCGGGGTAAATGCGTCGAAGGCCGAATTGAACATGCGGATGATGTCGGCCGATTCATTGTTGACGATGGTGCGCTGGTCCGTGTCCCACAGCACGGGAACGGTCACGCGCCCGCAATAGCGCGGGTCGGACAACAGGTAGATGTCGCGCAGGAAGCGGGCGCCGTTGACCGGGTCGCCGGTCGATCCTTCGCGTTCCTCGAAGGTCCAGCCGTCGCCGCCCATATGCGGCGATACGACCGAGAGCCCGACGACGTCTTCGAGCTTCTTCAGCCGGCGAAAAACGATGGTGCGATGCGCCCATGGGCAGGCGAGCGACACGTAGAGGTGGTAACGGCCGGCAGCGGCGCAAAATCCGCCTCGTCCCCTCGGGCCCGGACCGCCGTCCGCCGTTACCCAGTTGCGGAAGGTCGTGTCAGGGCGCACAAAACGTCCGCCCGCGGTGCGGCCTTGATCCTGCGAGGTCCAGACGCCGTCAACCAGCTCGCCCATCCCTTGCTCCGATCTCAAGCGCGGTTTCATGCAGTCCCGGCCGAAACTCTCCTGCCGCGCGCTCGGTTCCGCGCCGCGCTGGAGCTGACATGTGGCGTCGGCCGCGGCCGGATGTTACTGCCTGCATAGGAGCCATGTCCGACCTCTCGGTCACCATACTGCCCGAAACCGCCGCGGACGCCGACGCGATCGAGCGCTTGCACGAGCGCACGTTCGGGCCCGGGCGCTTTGCGCGCACGGCCTATCGCCTTCGCGAGGGCATTTCGCACGCGCTCGCGCTCTCGTTCACCGCGCGCATCGGGACGCTGATGGTGGGCTCGGTGCGGCTGTCGCCCATCCGCATCGGCGACGTGCCCGCCCTGCTGCTCGGGCCGCTCACCATCGAGCCGCCGTTCCGCGGGCGCGGGATCGGGCGGCAAATGCTGACGCGGGCGTTGACGCAGGCGCGCGAGCGCGGCCATCGCCTCGTCGTGCTCGTGGGCGACGAGCCGTACTACAGCCGCGTCGGCTTCAAGCGCATCCTGAAGGGTCGGGTGAAAATGCCGGGACCGGTCGATCCCGACCGGCTGCTGGTCGCCGAACTGGTCGAGGGGGCGTTCGAGGGCGTGTCAGGGCCGATCCGGCCGGATTGGGAGTTTGCGCCCGCAAGCGCCGCCGGGCCCGAGCGAAGCTGAGCGGCTCCGCGTCCCTCGCGCGCCCAGGTGGCCGCCAGGCTTCCGACCAGCAGCAGCAGGCCGAGCAAGCCGGCGAACATCGGCAGCACGCCGCTCCTGCATTCCGTCTCATGCGGGCGGCCTGCTTCTACGCTGCCTGCGGCGCGTAATGCAGGATCAAGAGCTCCGACCGCGCGCAGGGCACGACCGCGTAGGCTTTACCCTCGTCATCGCTGAATTCCACGAGGACGGCCGTATCGTCGAGCGCTTCCACGACCGTGCCGACCTGTCCGCGCGCAAGCCCTTCCGCCGGCCGGTCCGCTAATAGCGCCACCACGTCGAGCACGGCCAGCTTCTGTTCGCGTGCTGTTTGCGTCATCAAATCACCCAACAGGTGACAAACCGGGGCGCATCCTCTCCGGTCTTAATGATCCACAACGTTCTTACCACAGCCGTGCGTCCGCGTCGCGTAAGTCCCATGTCGACGCGCCAGCGCACGCCGTATCTGTCCGCGGCAAGCTCGATTCCGTCGGCCGCGCAAGTGCGCCAAGTCGAGACAATAGTCTTCGAGCTTGCGAATATCGAGGATGGCCTTCTCGCAGTTTGGAAAACGCGCCACGCGGCCTCAGCGGCCCTCGCGCGCCCAGGTGGCGGCCAGGCTCCCGACCAGCAGCAGCAGGCCGAGCAGGCCGGCGAACATCGGCAGCACGCCGATCCCGCGCACCACGCTCGCCTCGCGCATCTTCAGGCCGATCCAGTTGTCGCCCCGGTAGGTGTCGCTCGAACGCACCGCCAGCACGCGCGGCACGGCCATGCCGCCCGGTCCTTCCAGTCGCTGCGCCCCGCCGCCGGTCGCGGCGGCGAGCGGCCCCAGCACGTCGGTGGTGGAGGTCACGTCGGTGAATTCGCGCGGGTTTGCCGGGCCGACATTGACGAGCGTCGTGAGCTTGCCGTCGCTCGCGCGCCACAGGCCGAGCTCGTTGGCCTCGACCGACTTTCGCCATATGCCCGGCTCGACCGGATCGAGGGTCAGCCTGCGAGTGGTGCCCGAGGGCGCGGTCAGCGTGACCTCGCCGACGGCCTCGGCCATGGTCTGGCGTTGCACCGTCAGCTCGCGCCCGCTTGCGAACAGGCGCAGCGCCTCCTCCTCGAGGTCCGGCTGCTTCATCAGCCAGTGCGAGAGCCGGCGCAGCAAGTCGAGATGCGGCCCGCCGCCTTCGTAGCCGCGCGCCCACAGCCAGATGTGATCGGACAACAGCAGCGCGACGCGGCCTTCGCCTTCGCGCGAGAGCACCAGCAGCGGCTTGTCATCCGGCCCCCGCATCACCGCCGTCCCATGCACCGCCTTGGTATCGACGAGGCGAAACCACCGGCTCCAGTGGGGCGGATCGTCGGCGGCGCCTTCAAGCCCGCGCGTCACCGGGTGGCGCCGGCCCGGCTCGGTCAGGCGCGCGACATAGGGGATTTCGGTCATGCGGCCGCTTGGCTCGGCCGGCAGGACCGCGTCGAGCGGCGTGCGCCAGATCGTGGTCGGGCCGGCATAGTCCGGCCCGGCCGCCACCAGCACCGCGCCGCCTTCGCGCACATATTTCGCGATGTTGTCGAAATAGAGCGTCGGCAGCACGCCCTGACGCGCGTAACGATCGAAGATGATGAGCTGGAATTCGTTGATCTTCTGCTGGAACAGCTCGCGCGTGGGAAACGCGATCAGCGACAGCTCGTTGATGGGCGTGCCGTCCTGCTTCTCCGGCGGCCGCAGGATCGTGAAGTGCACGAGATCGACGTTGGCGTCCGATTTCAGCAGGTTGCGCCAGGTCCGCTCGCCGGCATGCGGCTCGCCCGACACCAACAGCACGCGCAGCTTCTCGCGGACGCCCTCGATCGACACGACCGCGCGGTTGTTGACGGCGGTGAGCTCGCCTTCCACCGGCGCGGTCTCGATCTCGACGATGTTGGGCCCGGCGTGCGGCAGCGCGATCTGGGCGCGCACCGGCTGGCCGGCGCGAACCGTGCGCTGGTCGATCACCTCGCCATCCCGGCGGATGGTGACCTGCGCGGGGCTCGGCGCGATCCCGGTGTCCTCGACGCGAAACACCACGGTCTGCGACTGGCCGACGATGCCGAAGCGCGGCGCCGAGACGAGCGCAAGCCGGCGGTCGCGCTCGGCGAGGTGCCCGGTGATGAGCGCATGAATCGGCGCGGTGAAGCCGAGTGAGCTCGCCTCGGGGGGAACGTCGTGCACGCGCCCGTCGGTGAGCAGAATGGCGCCGGCGACGCGGTCGGGCGGCACGTCGGCGAGAGCGGCGCCAAGGGCGGAGAACAGCCTTGTTCCGTCGCTTTCGCCGTCGGCGGCGCCGGCCTCGGCGGTGCGGACTTCGAGATTCTGGATGCGAGCGAGATGTCGTGCGAGCGCCTGATGCGCCGAAGCGGTCTGCGCCGTGCGATCGCCAAAGCCCTGGCTCGGGCTCTTGTCGAGGACGACGACCGCGACCGAAGGCAGCAGCTCGCGGTCCTCGCGCGTGAAGGACGGGTTGGCCAGCGCCAGAACGAGAAGGGCGAGCGCGACGATGCGCAGCCCCGCGCCGCGGCTGCGCGCGAGGATGAGCAGCACGGCCACGAGCGCGCCGGCGAGGAGCGCTGCCCACAGCACTTCCATTGGAACGAGCGGGGCGAATGCGATGCCGTAGCCCAAGCCTCTGCCCCTATTGTCCCAGCCGCTCGAGCAGCGCCGGAACATGCACCTGGTCGGCCTTGTAGTTGCCGGTCAGGGTGTACATGACGATGTTGACGCCCGCGCGGAACGCGAACTCGCGCTGGCGCGGCTCGCCCGGGGAGAGCGGCAGCATGGGCTGGCCGTCCGGCCGGGTTGCCCACGCGCCGGCGAGATCGTTCGAGGTGATGATGATGGAGGACACGCCGTCGCCCCCGCGCGCCGGCCGCCTTGCCTCATCCTCGCGCTCCTCGTTGGCCGGCATCGCCTCGACCCAGAGCTGGCCCGAATTGAAGCGTCCGGGAAAGTCGCGCATCAGGTAGAACGTCTTGGTCAGCACGTGGTCACGCGGAACCGGCTCGAGCTCAGGGATGTCGAGCGAGGACAGGATGGAGCGCAATGCGAGCATGCCCTGGCTGCGGGTCTCGCCCCCCGACCCGGGCGGCGCCATGACGGCGTCACGCGTGTCAAACAGCACGGTGCCGCCCCGTTTCATATAGGCGTCGATGCGCGCGAGCGCCTGCGCCGACGGCCTGGGCGCGCCCGGCACGATCGGCCAATAGATCAGCGGAAAGAACGCAAGCTCGTCGCGCGCGATATCGAGCCCGATCGGATCGCCGCCTTCAAGCGCGGTGCGCTGCGCGAGGAACAGCGTGAGCCCCTGCAAGCCGGCTCTGCTGATGGCGTCGACCTCGCCATCGCCGGTGACGACGTAGGCGAGGCGGGTCTCGATCGTTGCCTTCTTGGCGAACTCGTCGCTCGCCTCATCTGCTTGGGTCGACGAAAGGGCAAGGGCGGCAAGGCCGACCGCGATCACGAGCGTCGCCGCCTGGCGGCGGGGTTTCAGACGATAAAGGCCGCCGGCGAGCCAGCACACCACCAGCGCATCGATCAGCAGGAGCCCGAGCGCGGCGAGAAAGACCGGACCCCGCAGGTCCATCGGCTCACCCGTATGGTAGGGCTCGATGCGCGCATTGAGCGCAGCAAGATCGATCGCCTTGAGACGGTCGCTCGCCACCAGCGTGTTCACCGCGAGCAGCCCTTCGGGCGGGCCGTAGAAGCCGGGCGGGTTATCGGCCTTGGCGCGGCCGGAATAATTGGCGGGCACCGGCTTGGCTGTCACCGGCGGCGGGCCAAAGGCGCCAAAGGCGTCGAGCACGCGGCTCGGCGCCAGAACGTCGCGCGTGGCCGGCTCGCCCGTGTTGCTGGTCTCGCTCGGGGCGATCGCGCCGGACAG
>DATBWJ010000031.1:0-5054 GCA_036514935.1 Xanthobacteraceae bacterium | reverse complement strand
GCCGCGCGCCGGCAGCCGGCGCGCATCGATGAGGCCGCTCGCCGCCATCGCGCCGATCACGTCGTCCTGGCGCTGCGGCCGCGTGTAGGTCGGCCCGTACCAGTCGTAGGTGTCCAGCACCGAGTAGAGCCATTGCTCGCGCAGGCGGCCGGGTCTTGCCTTATGCCGCGGAGTGTACGGCAGGAAGAAGCCGAGCAGGCGACCGAGTTCGCCGAGACGTGCGAACAGCCAGCCGAGCGGGAAGAAGGCGGTCACCATGATCTTGGCGAGCGCCAGATTGGCGCCGTTCGGCAGGCGCCGCGTCAGGTGACGCATGAGAAACTTGGGGCCGATCACGTCGTAGGCGCGCCGCTCGTAGAACCAGGTCGCCAGTCGGCCGCCGGGGCGCACGTAGCGCGCGAGCGCGCGCACGGCGCCGGGCGGGTCGGGCGTGTGGTGGAGCACGCCCAGGCTGTAGACGAGGTCGAAGCTGTCGGGCTTGAGCGGCAGGTCGAAAATGTCCGCGCGCAGCACGAGGAAGCGCTCGCGCGGGAATCGCGACAAGGTCGCCTGACACGCGAACACCGCCTCCGACAGGTCGACCGCGACCACGCAGGCCCCCGCCGCGAGCGCGACCTCGGCGAAGCGTCCGGCGCCGCAGCCGGCGTCGAGCACGACCTTGCCGCTGAGCCACCCGGACGCGAGCCCGGTCTCGCCGTAGAAGCGATCGCGCGACTCGGTGCTGCCCGAGATCGAGTCGATCTGCACCGCGCGAAAACGCTGCCACTGGTCGCCGAAATTGGAGCAATAGTCGGCGTCGAGGTCGGCGAGGAAGTTGAGCACGCCGCCGGCCTCGCCGGCCGGCGCGCGCGCCAGCAGGGCGCGCAGGTCCGCGGGCGCGGCCTCAAACGTGTGCTGCTCGCCGGCTCTGTTGGGCATGCGCCTCGTCCTCGCCGCCATCGTGCGGCACCGCCGTCTAACAATTGGTGGCGGTGATCGGCAAAACGGCGCTGCCGCCAGCGGGCGCCCCGCTTGCCCCGGTTTGCCTTCTGTTAACCCTTCCTGCGGCCCGCCCTGCGCGCAACCCTGCGGTCAGCGCGGATCGGGCGGGTTGGCGAAATCGCGCGTGACCACCTGCGCCGGCCAGAACGACAGCGCGGTCAGCCGGATATGGGGATGGCCGACGATGGCGTTGATGGTGCGCGTGGCGGCCCAGCTTCCGGCCAGTTCCGGAATGAGCAGCGTGATGGCGGCGATCGCGATCAGGCCAAGTGTCGGCAGCAGCAGGATGCCCGCGGCCAGGCCCACCGCAGCGCCGAGCGTGAAACAGGAGGCGATGAAGCCGACGCGGTTGAGCGCGGAGGCCGCCTGCAGCGTCGCGTCGAAATAGGCGCCCGCGATCGTCGGCAAGACCAGCGCGGCCAGCAGGCCCCAGGCGACGGCGACGTGGCCTTGCGTCCAGGCCGGGATGACGAGGGGCGCCAGCACGAGCTCGAGTGCGAGCAGCGCAATGGCGATCCCGAGCGCGCTCCCCAGCATCGCCTCGATGAGCGCACGCCCGCGCGCGGCGTGGCCGCCCGCGAACGCGCGGCCGATCTCGACCTGCACGGCCTGCGAGAGCATGTGGGCGAGGTTGCGGGACGCGCGGGTATAGGTGACGAAGACGGTGAAGATGGTCAGGGTGGCGGCGCCGAGATAGTAGGACACGATCAGGCGTGGCACGTGCACGTTGACGATGTTGAAGGTGACGAACAGGCAGAAATGGCCGAGCGCCGGCCGCCACGTGCGCCTGATCGCGGATGTGTCAAAGTCTTGCCACCGCATGCGCAGCCAGGGCGCGTACCTCACCGCCAGGACCGCGTCGATCGCGATGTGCAGAAGCACGGCGGCGAGCGTGATGGTCGCGACGAACACCGGTGTGGCGCCCGCATAAAGCGCGCCCGCGATCACCGCGATCTCGATCGCCTTGGTGCAGCCGAACACGAGATTGGGCAGGCCGGCGCCGACCGCCGCGCTGAGCACGCCTGCGAGCGGCTCGGTGCCGAACTGCAGAAGGACGGCAAGCCCCAGGATCGCGATGATGGTGCGCGCCTCCGCGGGCGTAATCGTCTGGTGCGACACGAAATGGCCGATATCGAGCGTGTTGATCGCCACGAGCAGCAGTCCAAATCCCGCCGCCACCGTCACCACCATCAGGACGATCGCGGTGGTAAACGAGCGCACCGCCGCGCGCCGGTTGCCGCCGGCGAACTGGATGACGATGTCCGAATAGGCGGCCACGCCGATGCCGGGATGGGCGAGCGCGGCGAAGACGGCGATCGAGTACAGCGCGATCCACTCGCCGTAGCGCTCGACCCCCCAGCCGAGCAGCAGCAGCGGCACCAGCGCAAGCTGCTCGGCGACCCGCATCACGCGGCCGATACCGTTGGCGATGAAGGCGAACCGGATGCGCTGGCGCACGGTGCTCATGGGTGGCGCGGGCGACGGCTTGACGGCGGGCGAGGGTCGGTGCGGGGCCTGCCGGTCAGATCAGCGGCAGGGCCACCGGCGCGTCCGCACGTCTCGCGAATCAACTTGGTCGAGGCCATAACCCATTAACCAGATCACGCCCGGGAGGGCCAGATCACACCGGCGGGCACACGCGTGCGCCTCATCAAGGTGCGAAAGGCCCTGGCGCTGCTCACGCCGGCCTATTGGCGCGCCCTGCGCCACGGGGTGGCGCCGAGCATCGAGCATCAGGCTCTCGCCGGCCTCGACATCGGCACCCTGATCGACGTCGGCGCCAATCGCGGCCAGTTCACGCTGTTTGCCCGCCGGCTGTTTCCGAACGTCAAGGTGTTCGCCTTCGAGCCGCTGGCGGAGGCGGCAAAGATCTTCCGCGCGCTGTTTGCGAACGAGCCCGACATCCGGCTGTTCGTCGCCGCCGTGGGCGAGCGGGCGGGCGAAGCGGACATGCACGTGACCGAGCGCGACGACTCCTCCTCGCTCTTGCCGCTGGCGCAGCAGACCGCGGTGTTCGGCACGCGCGAGGCCACTCGCCGCAAGGTCCGAGTCGAGCGCCTGGCGCGCTTCATCGACGCCGGCGCGCTCGTGCCGAGGACGCTCTTGAAGATCGACGTGCAGGGCTACGAGCTCGAAGTGCTCAAGGGCTCGACCGAGCTGTTGCCGGCGATCGACTACGTCTATGTTGAATGTTCCCACATCGAGCTTTACAAAGGCCAGCCGCTCGCGGCGGACGTGATGGCGTTTCTGCGCGGGTTCGGGTTCGCGCTCACCGGCGTCTACAATGAGTTCCGGCATCCGGCCTACGGGCCCGTGCAGGCGGATTTCCTGTTCTCAAAACCGCGTCACGAGGACTCATGAGCGATCGCGTCGCCTTGATCACCGGCGTCACCGGCCAGGACGGGGCCTACCTCGCCGAGCTGTTGCTCGCCAAGGGCTACACCGTGCACGGCATCATCCGCCGCTCGTCCTCGTTCAACACCGGTCGCGTCGATCATCTCTATCGCGACCGCCACGAACCCGGCGTGCGCTTCATCCTGCACTATGGCGACATGACGGACTCCACCAACCTGATCCGCGTCATCCAGGAGACCCAGCCGGCCGAGATCTACAACCTCGCCGCCCAGAGCCACGTGCAGGTGAGCTTCGAGACCCCCGAGTACACCGCCAACGCCGACGCCCTCGGGCCGCTGCGGCTGTTGGAGGCGATCCGCATTCTCGGCATGGACAAGCGCGTGCGCTACTACCAGGCCTCGACCTCCGAGCTGTTCGGCCTGGCGCGCGAAACGCCCCAGCGCGAGTCGACGCCGTTCTATCCGCGCTCGCCCTACGGCGTCGCCAAGCTTTACGGCTACTGGATCACCGTCAACTACCGCGAGGCCTACGGCCTGCACGCCTCGAACGGCATCCTGTTCAACCACGAGGGGCCTACGCGCGGCGAGACCTTCGTCACCCGCAAGATCACGCGCGCCGTCGCTGCCATGGAGCTCGGCCTGCAATCAATACTCTACATCGGCAACCTCGACGCCCGGCGCGACTGGGGCCACGCCCGCGACTTCGTCGAGGGCATGTGGCTCATCCTGCAGCAGGAGGAGCCCGGCGACTACATCCTGGCGACGGGGCAGGCGCATTCGGTGCGCGAGTTCGCCGAAAAAGCCTTCGCCTGCGTCGGGCGGCGGATCGAATGGCGGGGCAGGGGGCCTGAGGAAAAGGGCGTCGACGCCGCCACCGGGCGGGTGCTGATCGAGATCGACCCGCGCTATCTTCGCCCCACCGAAGTCCAATCGTTGGTCGGCGATCCGACGCTGGCGCGCGAGAAGCTCGGCTGGCGGCACAAGGTGACCTTCGATGAGCTGGTCAATGAAATGGTCGAGGCCGACCTTGCGGCGATGCGCGCTGCGCGCGGCCTTCGCCAGCACCGCACCTGAGCGCGGGTGGCGCATGCGCGCCGCGCCGCCGGCGAGGCGGCCATGACCGCGCCGGTCCTGTTCGACCTCAAGGGCAAGCGCGTCTATGTCGCCGGGCACGGCGGGATGGTGGGCGCGGCGATCGTGCGGCGGCTCGCGCGCGAGGACTGCGAGGTGCTGACGCTTGCGCGCGGCGCTCTCGATCTGAGGCGGCAGCAGGACACCGCGCGCTGGCTTGAGGCGGCAAGGCCCGACGCCGTGTTCGTGGCCGCGGCGCGGGTCGGCGGCATTCTCGCCAACGAGACCTATCCGGTCGATTTTCTGGCGGACAACCTCGCCATTGCCCTCAGCGTCATTGGCGGCGCGCACCAAGCCGGCGTCTCCAAGCTCCTCTACCTCGGCTCGTCCTGCGCCTATCCGCGCCTTGCCGCGCAGCCGATGCGCGAGGAGGCGGTGCTGACCGGCCCGCTCGAGCCGACCAACCAGTGGTACGCGCTCGCCAAGATCGCCGGCCTAAAACTGGTCGAGGCCTACCGCCGCCAGTTCGGCGCCGACTTCGTGGCGGTCATGCCGACCAACCTTTATGGGCCGGGCGACAACTACCATCCCGAGCACAGCCACGTGCCGGCCGCGCTCATCCGCCGCTTCCACGAGGCCAAGCTCGCG
>DATBWJ010000030.1:0-4965 GCA_036514935.1 Xanthobacteraceae bacterium | reverse complement strand
GAGAACGCGCTCAAGCCGGCCGGCTTCGCCGTGCACCGTGTGACCTTCGCGGAGCCCGGCACGGCGCCGGTAGAAAACCTTTATGCCCGCATCGGCACGGATTCCCCGCACTTGGTCTTCGCCGGCCACACCGACGTGGTGCCGCCGGGGGAAGCGCGCTGGACGCACGCGCCGTTCGCCGGCGACGTCGCCGATGGCGCGCTCTACGGCCGCGGCGCCGTCGACATGAAGGGCGCGCTCGCCTGCCAGCTTGCCGCGGTGCTCGACTTCCTGGCCGCCCGCGGCAAGCCGAACGGCTCGATCTCGTTCCTCGTCACCGGCGATGAGGAAGGCGTCGCCGTCAACGGCACGGTCAAGCTCCTGCAATGGGCGGCCGCGCGCGGCGAGCGTTTCGATCACTGCATCCTGGGCGAGCCGACCAACCCCGAGCGGCTGGGCGACTCGCTCAAGATCGGGCGGCGCGGCTCGCAGAACGGCACGCTCATCGTCACCGGAACCGAGGGCCACGTCGCCTATCCCCACCTCGCCGACAACCCGGTGCGCGGGATCGTGCGGCTCATGAGCGCGCTGATGGCCGAGCCGCTCGACGCCGGCAGCGCGCATTTCGAGCCCTCCCACATCGAGTTCACCTCGGTCGATGTCGGCAACACCATCGTCAACGTGATCCCAGGGCAGGCGCGCGCGCGCTTCAACATCCGCTACAACGACTGCCACACGCGCGAGGCGGTGAGGCTCCTGATCGAGCGGCGCGCCGCGGCGGCGGCCGGGCGCGTGCGCTGGCGGATCGAGTGGGAGCCCTCCAACGCCGATGTCTTTCTCACCGCGCCGGGGCCGTTCGTCGATCTGGTGTCGGCGGCAATCGCCGAGATCACCTCCCGCACGCCGACGCTCTCGACCTCCGGCGGCACCTCGGACGCGCGCTTCATCAAGGATTTTTGCCCGGTGGTCGAATTCGGCCTCGTCCACGCCACCATGCACAAGGCCGACGAGCGGGTGCCTATCGCAGATTTGCACACGCTGACGGCGGTGTACCGGCGGATTCTCGACAATTATTTCGGCTGAGCAATCCGCACTCTTTACCCTCCCCTGGAGGGTAAAGCGCGTCTGCCGCAACGAAGAAGCATGTCGTCAACTCAATACTCCACCCGCACCAGATAAAGCCCCGCGGGCGGCGCCACCGGGCCGCAGGCGGTGCGCTCGCGCGCTTCGAGCGCCGTGACGAGGTCGTCGGCGCTCCATCTGCCTTCGCCGACGAGCGCGAGCGAGCCCACCATCGAGCGCACCTGGTGGTGAAGGAAGGAGCGCGCGGCGGCGTAGACCCTGACCTCCTCGCCCTGGCGTTCAACGTCGAGGCGGTCGAGCGTCTTGACCGGCGACTTGGCCTGGCAGTCGGCGGCGCGGAAGGTGGTGAAGTCGTGGCGCCCGACGAGGCGTTGCGCTGCCTGGTGCATGGCCGCGGCGTCGAGCGGGCGCGCGATGCGCCAGGCGCGGTTGCGATCGAGCGCGAGATCGGCGCGGCGGTTGACGATGCGATAGAGGTAGTGGCGACGGATGGCGGAGAAGCGCGCGTCGAAGTTCTCTTGCACGATCTCGGCCGACAGCACCACGACCGGATGCGGCCGCAGGTGGGCGTTGAGCGCATCGCGCACGGTGTCGGCGTCCCACTCCCTGGCGAGATCGACATGCGCGACCTGGCCGAGCGCGTGCACGCCGGCGTCGGTGCGGCCGGCGCCTTGCACGCTGGCGTGCTCGCCGGCAAACGCCGCGATCGCCGCCGTCAGCGCGCCCTGCACCGAGGGCCCGTTCTCCTGCACCTGCCAGCCCGCGAACGGCGTGCCGTCGTATTCGATGACGAGCTTGTAGCGCATGGGCTCACCGCAGCACGGCGCCGGGTGCAAGCGGGGTACCGCGCAGAAATTCCGCCGCCTCCATCGCCTGGCGGCCGGCGCGCTGCAATTGCAGGATGCGCACGGCGCCCTCCCCGCAGGCGACCGTGAGGCGCGCATCGAGCACGGCGCCGGGCGCGCCGGCGCCTTCGCCGCTTGTGGTGCGCAGCACCTTGGCGCGCGCACCGTCGGGCAATTCGCACCACGCCCCCGGCAGCGGCGACAGGCCGCGGCAGTGGTCGTGCACCTCCTTCCACGGCCGGCGCCAGTCGATGCGGGTCTCGGCGTTGGCGATCCTGGGCGCGTAGGTGACGCCGGTTGCCGGCTGCGGGGTGAGCGCGAGCGCGCCGCGCTCGAGCGCGCCGAGCGCGCGCGCCATGAGGTCGGCGCCCAGGCGCGCGAGCAGGTCGGCGAGTTCGCCCGCCGTCATGTCAGGGCCGATGGCGACGCGCTCGGCCAGCGCGATCGGCCCGCTGTCGAGCCCTTCCGCCATCTTCATCACGGTGACGCCGGTCTCGCCGTCGCCGACCATGACGGCGCGGTTGATGGGGGCGGCGCCGCGCCAGCGCGGCAATAGCGACGCGTGCAGGTTGAAGCAGCCGAGCGCCGCCGCTTCGAGGATCGGCACGGGCAGGATGAGGCCGTAGGCGACCACCACCGCCGCATCGGCACCGTGCGCGCGAAAAACCTCGACCGCCTCGGCGGTCTTGAGCGTCGCCGGCGTGAGCACGGTGAGCCCCAGGCGCTCGGCCTCGCGCGCAACCGGGCTCGCGGTGACGTCGAGGCCGCGCCCGGCCGGCTTGGGCGCGCGCGTGTAGACGGCCGCGATGTCGTAGCCGCGGCCGGCGATCTCGACCAGCGTCGGCACCGCGAACTCGGGCGTGCCCATGAAGACGAGGCGCAGCGGCATTTATCGTCCCTTCGGCTCGCGTCAGCGAGCCTCGCGGCGCCGTCATCGCGAGCCCCCGCAGGGGGCGTGGCGATCCCCTCTTTGGATTGCTTCGGCGCGCTTCGCCCGCCTCGCAATGACCCCCGAACGACTTTATCCAAAGGCATCCGGCTCTAGCCGCCATCAAGAGGTCCGGGCCTGGTCAAATTTTGGCGCGCCGCCGTCCGCCCGGCCGTTCTCGCGCTTGGCCGCCTTGGTGAACTTCTTGATGATGCGGTCGCGCTTGAGCTTGGAGAGGTGGTCGATGAACAGCACGCCGTTGAGATGGTCGATCTCGTGCTGGATGCAGGTGGCGTAGAGTTCGCTCGCCTCCTCCTCGTGCCAGCGCCCGTCGAGGTCGAGAAAGCGCACCCGCACCCGCGCCGGCCGCTCGACGTCCTCGTGCACGTCCGGAATCGACAGGCAGCCTTCCTCGTAGACCGAGCGCTCCTCGGACGACCACACGATCTGCGGGTTGATGAAGACGCGGGGGTTCTTCTCGTTTTCCTTCTTTGACAGGTCCATGGTGACCACGCGCCTGGGCACCCCGATCTGGATGGCGGCGAGCCCGATGCCGGGCGCCTCGTACATGGTCGCCAACATGTCCTCGACGAGCGCGCGGATGTCGGCGGTGATTTTCTCGACCGCCTGCGACTTCTGCCGCAGCTTTCGGTGGGGGAGAACGAGAATCTTTCGCACGGCCATGGCCGGCATGTAAGCAATCCGCCCATTAGAATCAAACCGGGCGGCGCCGCCGTTCGCACTTCGTTCGCTTCGGGCGGGCGAATCGGGTTACAACGCCGCCATGGAGCCCGTCCTTGACATCGCCGGCATCCCGGTGAGCGCCGGTGCGGCGCTCACTGCGCTCGCCGTCCTGATGGTCGCCGTTCTCGCTCTCGCGCTCCAGCTCGTGCGCGCGGCACGCCGTGCCGGCGTCGAGGCGGCCACGCAGGCGGTGCGCGCGGAGGAGATCGAGGAGCGCATGGGCGAGGTCGCTCGCATCCAGGCCGAGACCGCCGGGCGCGTGCAGACCATGGGCGAAGTGCTGGCCGGGCGCCAGGCCGAGCTCGCGCGTCTCGTCAACGAGCGGCTCGATTCCGTCACGCACCGGCTCGGGCAGTCGATGGAGACGAACACGCAACAGACCGTCGAGCGCCTGCAAGGCCTGCACGAGCGCCTCGCCGTCATCGACAGCGCGCAGAAGAACCTCGCCGAACTGTCCTCGCATGTCACCTCGCTGCGCGACGTGCTCGCCAACAAGCAGGCGCGCGGCGCCTTTGGCCAGGGCCGCATGGAGGCGATCGTGCAGGACGGCATGCCGAAGGGCTCGTTCGCGTTCCAATACACGTTGCCGAACGGCAAGCGGCCCGATTGCGTCGTGTTCCTGCCCGACAAGCGCCCGCTCGTCATCGACGCAAAATTCCCGCTCGAGGCGGTGACCGCGCTGCGTGAGGCGAAAAGCGAGGAGGAGCGCAAGCAGGCGGCGCAACGCGTGCGTCAGGACGTCATGCGGCACGTGACCGACATCGCCGAGAAATACCTGATCCCGGGCGAGACCCAGGACCTCGCGCTGATGTTCGTGCCCTCCGAATCGGTCTACGCCGAGCTGCACGACGGCTTCGATGACGTGGTGCAGAAGGCCTATCGCGTGCGCGTCGTCATCGTCTCGCCCGCGCTCCTCATGCTCGCGATCCAGGTCATGCAGCAGATCCTCAAGGACGCCCGCATGCGCGAGGCGGCCGACCTCATCCGCACCGAGGTCGGCCGCATGATGGAGGACCTCGCCCGCCTGCGCGAGCGCGTCGTCAAGCTGCAGCAGCATTTTGGGCAGGCGAACGAGGACGTGCGGCAGATCCTGGTCTCCGCCGACAAGATCGACAAGCGCGCCGGCCGCATCGAGGCGCTGGAGTTCGAGGAGGCCGAGGAGGCCGAGCAAGGTGAACCGCGCGCCATCGCGCCGCTCGAGCCAAAGGCCGGGGCGGTGGAGTAGCGCGCCTCAGCGACGGGCCTCGCCCATGAACGCCTGCACCTTGCCGGCCACCGCGCGGGCGGTGCGGGCATCGAGAGCGCCGGCCCGGCGCAGCACGCGCGCAGGCTCGATGCAGGCGATCTTGGCCGGCCGCACCACCGAGGGCGCCGGCAAGCCGGCGC
>DATBWJ010000029.1:0-6614 GCA_036514935.1 Xanthobacteraceae bacterium | reverse complement strand
CTCATACCAAGCCTCGGAATTGTTAACTCGTCGTGCCCGGCCTTGTGCCGGGCATCCACGTCCTAAACTCCGAGTCGAATCAAAGACATGGATGGCCGGGACAAGCCCGGCCATGACGAAGCGGGGAGGTCACGGTCAACGACGTTTGGTATCACAGTCCGAGGTAAAACCTGCGGATCAAATCGTTGTTGTTGAGCTCGTCGGCCGATTTGCCCTCGAAGGCGATGCGGCCATGGACGATGACGTAACCGCGGTCGGCGATGCGCAGCGCCTGGGTAAAATTCTGCTCGGCCATCAGCACCGTGAGCTGGTAGCGGTCCTTGAGTTCCTTGATCTTGTCGATGGTGCGGCTGACCAGCACCGGCGCCAGCCCGACCGAGGGTTCATCGACGAGCAGGATGCGGGGGCTTGACATGAGGGCGCGCGCGAGCGCCAGCATCTGCTGCTCGCCGCCGCTCAGGCTGCCGGCAAGCTGCGAGCGGCGCTCGGCAAGCCGCGGGAAGCACTCGAAGCAGAACGCGAGATTGTCGCTGATGCGCGCGCGCGCCGCTGGGCGGAAGGCGCCCAGCAGCAGGTTCTCCTCGACGGTGAGGCGGGGAAACAGGCGGCGGCCCTCCGGCACGAGCGCGATGCCGAGATCGACGATGTCCTCGGTCGCGCGGCCGACGAGGTTGTGCCGCTTGCCGTCGATCTCAACCTCGATGCGCCCGGCGCTCGGCCGCACGATGCCCATGATGCTCTTCATGAGCGTCGATTTGCCGTTGCCGTTGGTGCCGAGCAGCACCACCGTTTCGCCGCCCCTGACGACTAGCGAGACGTCGTCGAGAACCCGCACCGAGCCGTAGGCGGCGTGCACGCCCTCGACGTGAATGCTATTGGCCAAGGTACGCCCTTTCCACTTCCGGGTCGCGCATGACCTCCTCGGGCTGCCCGTCCGCGATCTTGCGGCCGGAGACGAGAACGACCAAGCGCTGCGAGAAGCTCATGACCGCGCGCATGATGTGCTCGATCAGGATCACCGTGATGCCGCGCTCGTTGAGCCGGATCAGCAGCTTGACGATGTCCTCGACCTCCGATTGCGACAGGCCTGCCATCGCCTCGTCGGCGATCAGAAGCTTGGGCTCGGTCGCCATCGCGCGGGCGAGCTCGAGCTTGCGCATCTCGACCTGCGTGAGATCGCGGGGGTAGCGCTGCGCCATCTCGGCGAGTCCCACGAGGTCAAGCAGTTGGTTGCAACGCACGCCGATTTCGCCGGCCGACAGTTTCGCGCCCCGGCGCGCGTTGACCGTATAGATGAGCGGAACGCGCAGGTTCTCGGCCACGCTCATGCTTCCGAACGGCCGCGGCAGTTGGAAGCTGCGCGCGATCCCGAGCCGCGTGCGCTCGTGAGCGGGGAGACCATTGAGAACGCGGCCCTCGAAGCGCACGCGCCCGGTGTCGTTGACAAGCGTGCCGCACAGGCAATTGACGAGCGTGGACTTGCCGGAGCCGTTGGGCCCGATGAGCCCGACGCGCTCGCCCGGCGCGACCTCAAGGTCGATCCCTTCAAGCGCGATGAACCCGTCGAAGCGCTTGCCGAGATTCTCAACTTCGAGCAGACGCGCGCTCATGGCTTGCCGCGGACGAGACGTATGGCCAGGCCGACGATGCCGTTGGGGGCGATGATCACAAAGGCTACGAGCAACAGGCCGACCAGCAGGAGATTGACGGCCGATGAAATGGTGACGGTCGCGATCTGCTGCAGCGAGCCGAGCAGAATCGCGCCGATCAGCGGGCCCACCCAGGTGCTGGTCCCTCCGATCATCGGCATGGCAATCGAGTTGACGCTGTATTCGAGCCCGAATGCCGACGACGGTTGCAGAAAGCCGATGTAATAGGGAAGCGGCGCGCCGGCCATCCCCATGAAGGCGCCCGAGATCGTGGTCGCGGCCAGCTTGAGCCTGAGAGTAGGCACGCCGGCGGCTTCCGCCGCCAGCTCGTCGTCGCGAATGGCGGCGAAGCCGTAGCCGAGCGCCGAGTGCTCGATCGCGCGGGCGACGGTCAAGGCGATCACGGTGAGCAAAAGCATGACCAGGAAAAGATAGTGGACGTAATTACCGAGGAACTCCACGCTGGGGGGGCGCACGATGTAGGCGCCGCGCGAGCCGCCGACGTAGTCCCAGTTCACGATCATGGTTTGCAGCACGATCGCGAGCGCCAGCGTCGCGATCGCGAAGAACGCCCCGCGCAGCCGCAGCGTGAGGTAGCCCATGCCGAGGCCGACGATTCCCGAGATGACCGCCGCGATGGCGATCAGGATCGGGATCGGCAACGGGTAGAACTTGTGAAAGAACACCGATGAGTAGGCACCGAGCGCGAAGAACGCCGAGCTCCCGAAGTTCACATAACCGGTATAGCCGCCGAGAATGTTCCAGGCGGTTGCCAGCACCACGAATTGCAGCACGGTGTAGCCGGCAAAAAAGATGTAGTCGTTGTCGATCGCCCGCGCAGCGGCGAAGATCACGACGGCGATCGCCAGCGCGATGACAAAGAAGACCCGCGAGCGCATGATCTAGCGTCCCAGAAGGCCCGCGGGCCGGAACGCCAGCGTGAGAAGCAGGATGCCGAACGCGACCGCCGGCGCCCACGACGGCCCGTAGAAGGTGGCGGTGAGGCTTTCGGCAATGCCGAGCAGCATGGCACCGAGCAGCGTGCCGGGCAGGCTGCCGAGGCCGCCGAGCACGCAGATGGCGAACACGCGCCCAATATATTCGCGCCCGACCGACGGCTCGACCGGCTGGATGATGATGAGAAAGGCGCCGGCCAGGGATGCGGTCGCAATCGAGATCGCGAAGGCGATGCGCTTGATGCGGGTCGGACTCGCCGCCATCAGGCGCAGCGCGAGCTGGTCCTGCGCCACCGCCATGATCGCGCGGCCGGTGAAGGTGCGGACCAGAAAGAGCTGCAGTGCGACAAACATCAACAGCGACATCACGCAGGGGACCAGCAGGCGTTGCGGCAGGCCGACGACGCCGATCTTGATCGACTGGTCGATGTAGCTTGCCTCCACGTAGCGGTAGTCGACCCCGAACGCGAGAATCAGCAATACCTCGGTGACGAACAGCACACCGAAGAAGAAGGCAAGGCCGGCAAGCGCCTCGCGCCCGCGCGTCTCGAACGACAGGTAGTAGACCTGGTAGACGGCAGCGCCGAGCGCGTAGAAGGCGGGCAGCGCCACGATGCCGGCAATGATCGGATCAAGGCCGAACTGCGAATTGAGCAGGTAGGCGATGTAGGAGCCGAGAATGATGAAGGCCGGGTGTGCGATGTTGACGATGTCGAGGATGCCGAACGAGATCGATATCCCGACCGTCACGGCGGCATAGAAGCCGCCGAGCAGCAGCCCGGCGGCCAACGCATTGGCGAGAAGATCGAAAGACATGCCTCGCTGTGTTCCCCTGGGCGACAGGGCGCCGCTCGTCCTCAGCGCTTTGGCTTGAGGCCGGAAGGTGGTTTCGTTTTGCCGCAGTGTGCAGGAAGGCCTGCGTCTTGGCTAGTCCTTGCCGCCTCACGCCCGCCTGCGGCCGGCGCGCGGGCGCCTGAGCGCTGCCATCGTCTCGAGCACGGCGCACACGGCGGCGGTGTCATGGCTCGCGTGGCCCATCGCCATGGCGGCCGCGTAGATGGGCAGCGTGGCGCTCAAGAGCGGCGTTGGGCACCCGATCGCGGCGGCGTAGCTGCCGATCACGTCAAGGTCCTTTTGCAGGGTCTTGATCGTCGCGGTGGGGCGGTCGTAGCGGTTCTGCGCCATCATCGGCGCCCGCAGCTCGAACACGCGGGAATTGCCGACGCCGGCGGTCACCAGCTCACAAATCCGTCGCGGATCGAGGCCCGCCTTCATGCCGAGCACCATGGCCTCGGCGCTCGCCACGTTGTGGACGGCGACCAACAGGTTGGCGACATATTTCATGCGGCTGCCGTTGCCGTAGGGTCCGACATCGTGCACCGCGCGCGCGAAGCCGAGGAACAGCGGCCGCAGCCTGGCGATCGCCCTGGCCTCGCCGCTCGCATAGACGACGAGGTCCTTGACCTTGGCCTGGGCGCCGGTGCCGCTGACCGGACAGTCGAGGGCGAGGTGGCCGGCCCCCCTGAGCGCGCGCTCGGCGCGCAGCTTGTCGTGGAGCGCGAAGGTGCCCGCCTCGATCACGATCCGGCGCGGCAGCCGCGCGGCAAGGATGGCGTCCACGGTGGCATCGAGCGCGGCGGGGCTCGGCAGGCTGGTGATGATGACCGGCGCTTCGGCCGCCAGCGCCCCCGCATGGGGCGCGATGGCGACGCCGGCCCGGCGCAGGGCGCGGCAGCGGGCGGCATCGACGTCGAAGCCGATGACCCGCCAGCCTGCCGCCAGCAGGTTTTTCGCGAACGAGCCGCCCATGATGCCAAGCCCCACCACGCCGACCGTTGCCTTGTTGCGCGCGCCCATGTCTGCCCCCGCGTTGATTCGGCGGCAAAGCTACCACGGCGCGCCGCTCTTTCTCGTCCGGGAGTAATCGCCTATCGTGCCGCGCACGAAGGGGGGTCCGATGCCGATCACGCTGACGCAGGCGAGCACCATCGTCGATGTCGCGCTCAGGAAGGGGCGGGAGATGAGTCTGAGGCCGCTTGCCGTCGCCGTGCTCGATGCCGGCGGCCACCTTGTCGCCTACAAGCGCGAGGACAGGAGCGGCATCCTGCGCTTCGAGATCGCGTGCGCGAAAGCCTACGGCGCCCTCGGCATGGGTTTTGGGTCGCGCGGCCTGTTCGAACGCGCGCAGAAGAATGCGCTGTTCATCACCATGCTTGCGAGCGTGAGCGCGGGACGCGTGATGCCGGTGCCCGGCGGCGTGCTGATCCAGGATGCCGCGGGCGACACCATCGGGGCGGTCGGCATTTCGGGGGATACCTCCGACAACGACGAGATCTGCGCGGTGGCCGGCATCGAGGCCGCGGCATTGAGGGCCGAAACCGGCCTCGGCAAAGGCTGAGGCCATCGGCGCGCCGCGCCGGGCGAGGCAAGCCGGCCCTGCCGCCAGAGGCCGTCGGTGCCGGATCGCCGGTGAGGCGCTCGGCCGGTGCCGGGGTCGAGATCGCCCTTGAATTAGGCCGCATTGCGGTGTTTCCCTGCCGGGGCCAAATCAGCGGGGTTCAAAATGCGGCTTGCCAGCTACGAGGTGCGTGGGCGGACGAGTTTCGGTGTGGTCGAGGGCGACGGCGTGATTGATCTGCGGCTGCGCCTCGGCGCGCGCTTTCCCACGCTGCTCGACCTCCTGCGGGCCGGCGCCCTTGCCGAGGTCAAGCCGGCGGTGACCGGCGTGCGCGCGGATTTTCCGCTCGCGGAGGTCGTCCTGCTGCCTCCGATCCATGCGCCCGAAAAAATCCTCTGCGTCGGCATCAACTACAACCGCGACGCCGAGTACCCGGGCCAGAACCTGCGCGAGACCGGCTATCCCAGCATGTTTTTCCGCACGCCCGGCTCGCTCGTCGCCCACGACCAGCCGATCATCATGCCCAGGGAGTCCGAACAGCTCGACTACGAGGGCGAGATCGCGCTCGTCATCGGCCGCGAGGGCAAGAAGATTGCGAAGGAGCGCGCGCTCGACTACGTGGCTGGACTGACGCTGCTCAACGATGGCTCCCTTCGCGACTGGATGCGCCACGGCAAGTTCAACGTGACGCAGGGCAAGAATTTTGATGCGTCCGGCGCAATCGGCCCGTGGATCGTGACCACCGACGAGATCGACCCCGCGCGCGACCTGCGCCTTGTCACCAGGATCAACGGCGAGGTGCGGCAGGACGCAACGACCTCGCTCATGATCCTGTCGTTTGCCGATCTCATCGCCTACATCACCCGCTTCACCACGCTCAAGCCGGGCGACATCATCTCGACCGGCACGCCGGTCGGCAGCGGCCAGGGCTTCGATCCGCCGCGCTGGCTCAAGCCCGGCGACGTGATCGAGATCACGGTGCCGGAAATCGGCACGCTGAGGAACACCGTGGTGGCGGAGGCGTAAGCGCGGCGCCGGGCATGCCGGCCGCGGCGACACGGGCTCCTGAACAGCAGGACGGCGAGCAGCGAGGCATGAGCGAGCCATTGCGCAGAGCCTGCGTCATCGGCTGGCCGGCGAAGCACTCGCGCTCGCCGCTGATCCATAACTACTGGATCCGCCAATACGGCATTGCCGGCGAGTATCGCATCGAGTCGGTGCCACCCGACGAATTCACGCACTTCGTCAGCCACCTGGCGGCGCATGGCTATGTCGGCGCCAACGTCACGATCCCGCACAAAGAGGCCGCGCTCGCGCTGTCGGAGCCCGACGACCGGGCGCGCGCGATCGGAGCCGCCAACACGCTCTGGCTCGCCGACGGCCGGCTGAGATCGACCAACACCGACGTCGAGGGATTTCTGGCCAATCTCGATGCCGCCGCGCCCGGCTGGCCCCCCGCCGAGGCCGTGGTGCTGGGGGCGGGCGGATCGGCGCGCGCCATTATCTTCGGCCTCCTCGATCGGGGCGTCGCGCAAATCCACGTTGTCAACCGCACCGCCGCGCGGGCGCAGGAGTTGCGCCGGCGCTTCGGCGATCGCGTGAAGCCGGCGG
>DATBWJ010000028.1:0-3535 GCA_036514935.1 Xanthobacteraceae bacterium | reverse complement strand
ACCGCGCGCCACTTGGCGAAGCGGGCGCCGAGCCCCTTGTACTCCGCCAAGCGCTCCCGCAGCCCGTCGAGGCCCTCGGTGACGACCTCGCCCGGACAGAACGGCAGCGGCTTGGTACCCTTGTCCACCTTGATGCCCGGGATCGAGCCGGCCTGCTCGATCAGCCGGACGAGCGGCGTGCCGTCCTTCGCGTTCTGGCGGATGGTTTCATCGTACAGGATGACGCCGGAAATGTACTTGGCCATCGCCTCGCCCGAGCGCAACAACAGCTCGCGATAGTCGCGCCGGTTGTCGGCCGTCGACTCCACGCCGATCGCGTCGAACCGCTTCTTGATGGTGCCCGAGGACTCGTCGGCGGCGAGAATGCCGCGGCCGGGCGCCACCATGGCTTCGGCGACCTTGTTCAGTTGCGAGAGGTTCATCGGCTTCTCCTCGGTCTTGCTGCGGCGCGCACCGGCTGCCGGCGGGGTTCTACCGCGGCGCGGCGCGCGGCCGGCGCGGCCTCACGTCACTCTTAACGCTTCAACCCCTGGCAGGTTCTTGCCCTCCAGCCATTCAAGAAAGGCGCCGCCGGCGGTGGACACGTAGGTGAAACGGCCGCTCACCCCCGCCGCGTTGAGCGCCGCGACGGTGTCGCCGCCCCCGGCCACGGCGACGAGCTTGCCGGCTTTGGTCAGCTCGGCCGCCGCCTCCGCCACCTCGACCGTGCCGTTGTCGAACGGCTCGAGTTCGAAGGTGCCGAACGGCCCGTTCCACACCAGCGTTTTCACCCGCGCCAGCACGGACACCACATGTTCCACGCTGCGCGGGCCGATGTCGAGAATCATGTCGTCGCCCCCGACGTGGTCCACGTCGACCACCCGCGAGGGCGCGTTGGCCCTGAACTCGTGCACCACGACCGCATCGACCGGCAGGATGACCTCGCAGGCCCGCGCCTTCGCCTGGTCGAGGATTTCGCGCGCGCGCGCCACCAGGTCGCGTTCGGCGAGCGACTTGCCGATCGGTTTGCCGAGCGCGGCGAGGAAGGTGTTGGCCATGCCGCCGCCGATGATGAGCGCGTCGACCTTGGCGAGGAGGTTGCCGATGAGGTCGAACTTGGTGGAAATTTTTGCGCCGCCGATGATGGCGGCGAGCGGCCGGGCCGGCGATTCGAGCACCTGCGCGAGCGCCTCGAGTTCCGCCTGCATGCTGCGGCCGGCATAGGCGGGCAGCGCGCGCGCAAGGCCTTCGGTGGAGGCGTGGGCGCGGTGCGCGACGGAGAAGGCGTCGTTGACGAAGAGGTCGCCGAGGGCGGCGAGCGCGGCGACGAAGGCGGGATCGTTCCTTTCCTCGCCCTTGTGGAACCGCGTGTTTTCCAGACAGAGAACCGCGCCCGGCCTCATCGCCGCCACCGCGGCCGCCGCCTTCGCTCCGATGCAGTCCTCGGCGAAGGCGACGGGCCGCCTGATGATCCGTGCCACTTCGGCCGCGACGGGCGCGAGCGACTCCTTGGGATCAGGCCCCTTGGGCCGCCCGAAATGGGAGAGCAGGATCACCTTGCCGCCCTTGTCGACGATCTCGGTGATGGTCGGCGCCATGCGCTCGATGCGCGTGCCATCGCTGACCTTGCCATTCTCCATCGGCACGTTGAGGTCGACGCGCACGAGCACGCGTTTGCCCTTCACGTCGGCCTGATCGAGCGTGCGGAAGGATGTCATCGCTTCAGGAAGTTCAGCGCGAAGATCAGGATTCCCGACCCGACGGCCCAGGTGGTGAACGTGATCGTGAGAATCGTCCACGTCGTCGGGAGACCAGAGACGCGCGCATCCACGCCCGCGATGCGACCCTCTAAACCTGCAATGCGACCGTCGATGCCGTCAAGTCGTCCGTCGATTCTTGCCAGAACAATTTCTATCGCGCCGAGTCTCGATTCAACAGTTTTCAATGAGGCTTTTACTTCCTTCATGTCGTCTTCGAGACGGGCAACACGCTGTTCCAACATCGGATCCTCAGGGCCTTGGCCGCCAGACCGACCACCGCTGCGATCGGGAAACTTAATGATATCCGCCACAGGTCGGCCTTAGGTAATGGGCTTTTTGGCCTTGTCCAAAAGGTCAGTCAGATGCTGCTCCACGTGTCCACATCGCCGGCAGGCAAGAGTAACGACGGGGCGCAGGGAGTTTGGCGCCTCATCGGCCAGTCCAAGCAGTCGCCTCACCTCCCGCAGCCCTGCGGCAGCCGGATCGTCGGTGACGTAGAATTGCTCATTTCCGCAACGTAGACAGCGCAGGTTGGGAAAACTCGTGTTTACGAGTTCAACCAGCCTGTCACTACCCTGCGTGTTATCTGGAGCATCGTTCATGCGGCAGACACTACCACGAAGTTGCGTTCAAATCAGCTTGCCCATCGCCACCGCGGTGTCGATCATGCGGTTGGAGAAGCCCCATTCGTTATCATACCACGCCATCACCCGCACAAAGTTGCCGTCCATGACCTTGGTCTGGTCCATGTGGAAGATCGAGGAACGCGAGTCGTGGTTGAAGTCGATGGAGACGTTGGGCTCTTCGGTATAGCCGAGGATGCCCTTGAGCTGCTGCTCGGCCGCGCGCCGGACCGCGCCGTTGACTTCGTCCTTCGAGGTGGCCCGCCGGGCCACGAACTTGAAGTCGATGACCGAGACGTTGGGCGTCGGCACGCGGATCGCCACGCCGTCGAGCTTGCCGTCAAGCTCGGGCAGCACGAGGCCGACTGCCCTCGCCGCGCCGGTCGAGGTCGGGATCATGGAGAGCGCGGCGGCGCGCGCGCGGTAGAGGTCCTTGTGCACCTGATCGAGGGTCGGCTGATCGTTGGTGTAGGAGTGGATCGTCGTCATAAAACCCTTGTCGATGCCGATGGCGTCGTTGAGCACCTTGGCGACGGGGGCGAGACAGTTGGTCGTGCACGAGGCGTTGGAGACGACCCGATGGTTTTTGGTCAGCTTGTCGTGGTTGACGCCGTAGACGACGGTGAGGTCGACGCCGTCGGCGGGCGCCGAGATCAGCACCGCCTTGGCGCCGGCGGCCAGATGCGCCGAGGCCTTCTCCTTCGAGGTGAAAATGCCGGTGCATTCGAGCGCGATGTCGACGGCGAGCGCCTTCCACGGGAGCTGGGTGGGGTCCTTGATCGCGCTCACCTTGATCGGCCCGGCGCCGCAATCGATGGTGTCGCCGTCGACCTTGACGATGCCGGGGAAGCGGCCGTGGACCGAGTCGAAGCGCAACAGGTGCGCATTGGTCGCAACCGGCGCGAGGTCGTTGATGGCGACGACCAGGATGTCGGTGCGGTTCGCCTCCATGATCGCACGCAGCACGTTGCGGCCGATGCGGCCGAACCCGTTGATGGCGACACGGATGGGCATATTCCCCGGCTCCTTCTTCTTTCGTCATGCCCGGCAATGACGATCTAAACAAGAGCCCCTCGGCTAGGAACGCTTGGGAGCGGCATTCGGGCACAAGCCTGATTAAGACACGGTTCGAAGTGTGTCCCAAGCCAAGAATCTTTTCTTAGCATAGTGACG
>DATBWJ010000027.1:0-2681 GCA_036514935.1 Xanthobacteraceae bacterium | reverse complement strand
TTCAGGAAGGACGGGCAGAACGGCGACTACTACCGCAATCTCGACGGCAGGCCCGACGTCGACGCGCTCCAGAAGGTCATCGACCTGCAGGTCAAGCACGGCTTCCTCAAGCAGACGATCGACGTGAAGAAGTTCGTCGATCTGTCTCTGGTGGAGGAGGCGGTTCGGCGCCTGCGCTGAGGACGGCGCGGCGGGTGCCGGGTTTGGCGGCGCGGATCGAAGCGCACCGGGGCGCGCGCATGGCTGAATTTCCCGGCCCGCTGACGGCTGCGCCTGCGGCCGGGCGCGCGGCCGGCCGCCCATGAAAACGCTCGCGCTCGCGCTCGGCGCCGGTGGAGCGCGCGGGCTTGCCCACATCGTCGCGCTCGAAGTTTTGGACGAACTCGGCGTGCAGCCGGTGGCGATCGCCGGCGTCTCGGTTGGCGCGCTGATCGGCGCTGCCTACGCCGCCGGCCTCAGCGGCCGCGACATCCGCCGCCACATCCTCGCGCTCGCCCATGACCGCGGCGAGGTCTTCCGTCGCCTCATGGCGGCGCGCGCCGCCTCGCTGTCCCACGTATTGGCCGCCCCCTTCAGCAATCCCATGCTGGTCGACGGCGAGAAGCTGACGGCCGCGTTCCTGCCCGCCGCCATCCCCGACGACTTCGCGGCCTTGCGCATTCCGCTCACGGTGGTGGCGACCGATCTCTATGCACGGCGCGAGGTCGTATTCTCGGCCGGCCCGCTCAGGCCCGCGCTCGCTGCCTCGATGGCGCTACCCGGCCTGGTGCGGCCGGTGGTGATCCACAAGCGCGTGCTGCTGGACGGCGGCGCCGTCGACCCCTTGCCCTTCGGCCAGCTCGCCGGCCGCGCCGACATCATCATGGCGGTCGACTGCTCGGCAGCGCAGGCCAGCGACGGCCGCGTGCCAGACCCGTGGGAATGCGTGTTCGCCACCATCACCGTGATGGGCCAGACCATCGTCGCCGAAAAGCTCAAGCAGGGCGCGCCCGACCTCGTCGTGCGCCCCAATGTCGGGCGCTTCCGCCTGCTCGACTTCTTGCTGGCGAGCGCGATCCTGCGCGCGGCCGAGCCAGTGCGCGCCGAGGTGCGCGAGAGGCTGGGCGCGCTGCTGGCGACCTCGCGTTGATGGCCCGGCTGCGTCTGGGGCGGGCCGAACGCGCCGCGCCTGCCGTCCCCCGCCCTTGCCCCAACCCTCCTGCACCCTGGGCAGGGGAGAGCTGATACCGGCGAAAAGCGACCTTCACCGCCGCGCGCGAAAGAACTCCGCGAGCAGCGCCGCCGCCTCCTGTTCGCCGATGCCGCCATAGACCTCGGGCCGGTGGTGGCAGGTCGGCGAGGCGAAGAAACGCACGCCGTTGTCGACCGCCCCGCCCTTGGGATCGGCCGCGCCGTAGTAAAGCCGGCGGATGCGCGCGAACGAAATGGCCGCCGCGCACATGGCGCAGGGCTCGAGCGTGACGTAGAGGTCGCAGTCGGCGAGCCGCTCCGAACCGAGCGCGGCGGCGGCGGCGCGGATCGCCACGAGTTCGGCGTGCGCGGTCGGATCCTTGTCGAGGAGCGTGCGGTTGCCCGCGCGCGCGATGACCTCGCCGCCGGCCGCGACGACGCAGCCGACCGGCACCTCGCCGGCGGCGGCAGCCGCCTTGGCCTCGGCAATGGCGATATCCATGAACGATGGCGGCACTCGTGACTCGCTTGAGACTCTGCTATCAGGCCAACGCCTCGATCCTCACCTTATCGATGACGGATGCCATGGCCGGCAAGAGCGACGATGACCCCCGCCCAACGCAGCCCGGCCGCGCGCGCCCGGCCATGCGCATCGCCAAGGCCATCGCGCGGGCCGGCCTGTGCTCGCGGCGCGAGGCCGAGGAGTGGATCGTCGCTGGCCGCGTCGCGGTCAATGGCGTGGTGGTCACCTCCCCCGCCCTTGATGTCGGCGCCGGCGACCGCGTCGAGGTCGATGGCACGCCGCTGCCGCCGCCCGAGCGCGCGCGGCTGTTCCGCTACCACAAGCCGCGCGGCCTGGTGAGCACGAGCCGCGACCCGCAGGGCCGGCCGACCATTTTCGAGGCGCTGCCCAAGGACCTGCCGCGCCTCCTCAGCGTGGGCCGCCTCGACATCAGCAGCGAGGGCCTGCTGCTGCTCACCAACGACGGCGCGCTGGCGCGCGTGCTCGAACTGCCGACGACCGCCTGGCTCCGGCGCTATCGCGTGCGCGCGCACGGGCGCGTGAGCGAGGCCGATCTCGCCAGGCTCGGCGCCGGCATCACCGTCGACGGCGTCGACTACGGCCCGATCGAGGCCAAGCTCGACCGCGTGCAGGGCGCCAACGTGTGGCTCACCCTCGCCATGCGCGAAGGCAAGAACCGCGAGGTGCGCAACGTGCTTGGCGCGCTCGGGCTCGCGGTGAATCGGCTGATCCGCGTCTCGTTCGGCCCCTTCCAGCTCGGCGATCTTGCCGTCGGCGCCGTGGAGGAGGTCGCCACGCGCCACCTGCGCGAGCAGCTCGGCAAGCGCATCGCCGCGCTGGCGGGTGTGGACTTCGCCGGCCCCCGCGGCGGCGCGCCGCCGCGGCGAGCGGCGGGCCCGCCGGCGCCGCCGTCATCCCCTGCAAGCGAGCGGCGGCGGGCGCCGCCCGGACGAACCACCGAGGCGCGCGCGCGCCCGGCAGCCGGCGC